>CAZQLW010000032.1:0-11287 GCA_964594395.1 uncultured Methanosarcinales archaeon
GCATAAAGCTAGGATGATTACGTTTCTTAGTTGGTTGCATACAACTAGTTCCCAGAAAAATTATTTCTGTCATTATCTTCTTTAAAATAGAGGTTGTATTAATAAATTTAATGGAGAAATATCTACCAGAGTATTTATTTTAAAAAATTATTGCAAAGAATTAATCTTTAATATAAGCCAACATAGGGTAAAGAAACATCTTTTCTTTTCCTTCTCCAAAATAAGGAGGCGTTGAAAAAATATTTCCTTCTGAGTCAGTTCTAGTCAAACCAACTCTTACCACAATGGTTTCAATCTGACTAACCAGCGGGTTTCCTTGATAAGCGTTCTTTAAAGCTTTCATTAATAAAGACCCATTTTCTTCACTTAATGAACCTACATTTTCTGGAGTAATCTCCCTTCTTCGAAGAATTCCCGGATTCAGTATCGGCCTATAACCTTCTTCAGCCATTTCTTCAATTGTTTTATCAACTAAAATTTTCCTATTTCCTATTTCCTATAGTCCAGAATTTAAATATTGTGATTCTCTAGCCCATACATTTACAAACATATTTTACTTATGATTGACTTTTTGATATTAAAGTAAAACTAATGAAAAAATATGATCCAATAACTTTAGAATCTTGGTTTACTAAAGGAGAATATTGTTTTCACTAAATCTCTAAAACTTTTTCCAATTCTCGCAAACTTTTAACTTTAGGATGATAATCGCGAGAATTTCTACGATCAATCAAAACAGCTTTCATGCCAATATTTTTTGCAGCCATAATGTCGCTTTGAATACTATCTCCGACCATTACGCAATCATCTACCATTAAACCCAAATCTGCGATTACATGTTTAAAGAAACTTTTATCGGTTTTAATTAATCCTAATTCATAAGAGAAATATTTTTTATCAAAAAACTTTTCCAGGTCGAATTTCTCTAAAACTTTATTCACAGAAAAACAGTCAGTATTCGAAACAAGAATGATTTGATATTTTTCTTTCAATTTTGTTAGTACTTCTTCAAGTTCTTGATAAGGGTGAGCCAATAACCAGGATTTGTTCCAAATGCCGATTAATTCTTCGATTTTTTCTTTTTTTGGTTCAATTCCAAACTCGTTACAGATACTTTCAAAAGCTTCTCTTAATTCATTAAACTTAGAAGTCATCATTGCTCGTTCCATCCTCACAATATATTCTGGGAATGGTAACCTAATATCTAAAATATTTTTAACTTGTTTTACTGGACTCCAAACTCCGTTTTCTACTAAAGTTCCCCAGAAATCAAAAAAAATGGCTTTAACCATTATTAGACCTCCATTTTTTTTGGTCATTCCTTTGGAATAAATCGAACAAGATCGCTTTTACCATAATTTAACTCATAACTTTCAATATATAAATAATTTACTAAATTTTAACCACTAAATATATAAACCAAAGTCAATTAACTAATGATATGAAACCAGAAGAAAAGTATGAACTTATTACTAATAAATTGCAAGAAGTTGTTGACGAAGAAAAAATTAAAGATATTTTGAAAAAAAGAGATTTAAAAATTTATTGGGGTACCGCTCCAACAGGAAAACCGCATGTTGGATATTTAGTGCCGATTTTAAAAATTGCAGATTTTCTTCAAGCAGGTTGCCAAGTTACTATTCTTTTTGCTAACATGCACGCATATTTAGATAATATGAAATCTTCTTGGGAATTGTTAGAAAAAAGAACCAAATATTATCAGTTTATTATTAAAGAAATGCTCAAACTTGTTAACGTACCCGTGAATAAACTTAAATTTGTTATCGGTACTGATTTTCAATTAGCAAAAAATTACACGTTAGACGTTTACAAACTTTCAGCAATAACTTCAACTAAAGATACTCAAAAAGCAGGTGCAGAAGTTGTTAAACAAGTATCCAGTCCAAAAATGAGCGGGTTACTTTATCCAATTTTACAAGCTTTAGATGAACAATATTTAGAAGTTGATGCTCAATTTGGTGGTGTTGACCAAAGAAAAATTTTTATGTTTGCAAGAGAATTTTTACCAAAAATTGGTTACGAGAAACGGATTCATTTAATGAACTATCTAGTTCCGGGATTGGGTGAAAGTGGAAAAATGAGTTCTTCAGAACCAAATTCAAAAATTGATTTTGACGATACTGATAAACAAATTAAGAAAAAGATTAACAAAGCATTTAGTGTTGACGGAGTTATAGAAAATAATGGTTTATTGGCATTATTAAAATTTGTTGTTTTCAAAAAGTTGGATGTGGAAAAAAGAGATTTCGTTATTGATCGACCAGAACAATATGGAGGTAGGGTCTCTTTCAAAACTTATCAAGAAGTTGAAAATGCTTTTTCTAAAAAAGAACTAGCTTCTGTTGATTTGAAACAAGGTCTTGCTGAGGAAGTAATTAAATTAATTACTCCTTTAAGAATGGCTTTAGAAAAGAAAAGTAAGTTGTACCAAGAAGCATATCCTAACTGATTTGATTTTCTTTTGTTTCTTTTTATTTGCCTTTTAAAGCAACAAAAGTGTGATGATTAAAATATTTATTAATCACTTTTCTAACATCATTTACGTTAACTTTTCTAATCTTTTTAATAAATTGGTTAATTAATTTTGCGTCTTGAACATGTTCCCAAAATAAAAGTTGGTCTGCAACTTTTTGTGAGTCTTCAACTTCTAACAAGTAATCACCTTCCACATAATCTTTAGCTTCTTGTAAATCTTCTTTGGTTATTTTTTTGAGCTTTTCAATTTCTTTTAAACATAATCTTTTGACTAAATTTATATTCTTTTTATCAATAGTAGCATAAATTGCAAAGTAACCATAAGTTTCTTCATTAATATTTTGTGTCCCTACATCATAAGCTAATCCTTTCTTTGCTCTAATCTCTGCGAACATTTTTCCACTTTGCCCTCTTCCTAAAACTCCATTAATGACTTCAAGGATGTAACTATCAGGATGTTTCTGTGGTACAGTTTTGAAACCCATCACTGTGTAGGTGTTAACTATTTTCTTTTTTACTATCTTGACTTTATTTTTTTTAGGTAATGGTTCGATAAAATTATTAATTTTTGAAACTTTACCTTTTTCTGAAATAAAACTTTTTTCAATTTTACTTTTCCAATTTTTAACATCACCTACAATAGAAATGATCATATTATTGGGCAAGTAATATTTTTGATAATAATCAACTACTTCTTTACGAGTTAAATTTTTAATTATTTTTTTATCACCATAAACAGGGTGTTTTGTAGGATGTTTATCAAAAATATTTTTTTGTAACAATTCCCATTGATAATATCTTGGTTCATCATTTACTAAATCGATTTCTTTCAGAACAATATTTTTCTCTCTCACAATTGCTTCTTCTGTAAATAATGAATTTTGTAAAATGTCTGCAAGAACATTTATGGCTTTTGTTAGATGTTTCTTAAGAACTTTAATGTAAAAACAAGTTCGTTCATTAGTTGTGTAGGCGTTAAATTCTCCACCAATTTTTTCAATCTCGTTTGAGATTAACCAGTTAGATGGCCTATTTTTTGTTCCTTCAAAAATCATATGTTCAATAAAGTGCGAGATTCCCCTTTCTTTTTTTTCTTCTCGGTTACTACCAACTTTAACAAGGACTTCTACAACTACAGAATTACCTTTTTTTTGTTCAAAGATTACAGTTAACCCGTTATCTAACACTACCTTTTTCATATATAATAGTATATTTTTGAGGTTTATAAAGATTTGGTAGTAATGTAAGAAAAGGAAGATTTTTTAAGTTTAAGGTGTTTCAATTAAAAAAAATGAAACTTAAACAGCTCCAATCATATCTGAGGAAAGAGAAAATCGGTTTAGCGATTTTTACTGAACAGGATGTAAACATTACCTATTTTACTCAAGTTAAGCCTAGCTTTTCTTATTTGTTTATTTCTCCGAAAATGGCTACTTTATACATAACAAAGTTGGACAAAAAACCTAAAATTGAAGGGATTAATGTGAAACTTCTTGATAAAAATTGGAAAAAAAATCTTAATAAGAAGATTAACAAGATTGGTTTAAATTACGCTTCGGTAACGATGAGTAGTTCTAGAAAAATTAAAAAATTGTTTCCTAAAGCTAAATTTATTGATATCTCTAAAAAATTAATTGAGTTGCGAGAAACTAAAACTGCAAATGAATGTAAATGTATTACTAAAGCTTGTCAAATAACCGATTATGCATTTAATGAACTGATCAAAGTACTGCCTAAAAAGAAACTTAAAACAGAAAATGACGTTGCTGATTTTTTGGAAAAGAAAATTAAACAAAAAAATGGTGAATTAGCATTTCCAACAATTGCAGCGATGGGTAAAAATGCAGTTATTCCCCACCATCAGACATCTAACCAGAAACTTAAACGAGGATTTCTGTTATTAGATTTTGGGGCTAAGTATAAGAATTACTGTGCAGATATGTCTCGGACAATATTTTTAGGCACTCCCAATAAAAATGAAATTGATATGTATAATCTTCTTTTAGAAGTTCAAAAAGGAGCAATTAAAGAAGTTACAGTAGGAAAAAAACTTTTTAAAATTGATCAATTTGCTAGAAAACAGTTAGGTAAATATTCATCTTACTTTATTCATTCTCTTGGACATGGTTTAGGGTTAGATATACATGAAATGCCATCTTATATTAAAGATGATACTCAAAAAATTAGGGCTGGGCAAGTGTTTACAATTGAGCCAGGGATTTATTTCCCTAACAAATTTGGGATAAGAATTGAAGATACAATTGTTTTTGATGGCAAAGTTATGATTTTGACCAAAAGTAAGAAAGAATTAGTTAAAGTTAAGATTTAACTAAATTCACCACAAACCTTTTAAATTAACTTAATTTTTAGCTTAATCTAAGAAACATTTATAAATACACAACGGGGCCGTAGTGTAGCTTGGTCTAGCATTAGGCGTTTGGGACGCTTAGACCCCAGTTCAAATCTGGGCGGCCCCATATTATAATAATTAATAAGAGGAAAATAACATGCCAACAAAAAGATTTAACGCAAGGTACGGAAGAAAACCTAAAAAGAAGTTTGCTAAAATTGAAGCTCAACAACGGGCTAAACATAAGTGCCCTTACTGTAACAAAAATGCTGTTAAAAGGGTCGCTTTAGGTATTTGGCAATGTGCAAAGTGTGATGTTAAGTTCGCTAGTAAAGCGTATACAATTTAGAAGGTGCTAAAAAATGTATTATCTCTGTTTCAATTGTGGAAAGAAAGTTGAAGACGAATATCTTGTTACTAAAGTAAGATGCCCTTATTGTGGCGGAAAAATTCTTTACAAAGATAGAAGATCAATAGTAAAAATTAAAGCTAGGTAAAATTCAAATGAATTCCCCCGATAAAGTTAATCAATTACAAGTTTTACAACAAAACTTACAAAACGTAAGTCTCCAAAAACAACAATTACAGACACAACTTATTGAAATTGATTCAGCACTTACCGAATTAAAAAACACTTCTCAGGCTTATAAAATTGTGGGAAAAATCATGTTAGCTTCATCTAAAGAAGAATTAGAAAAAGATTTATTAGAAAAAAAAGAAGTAATTGAAATCAGGTTAAAGAATTTTGTTCAACAGGAAGAAAAGTTACAACAAAATATCGATGATTTACAAAAGGAAGTAATGGCAGAACTTAAAAATAAGTAAGTTCATGCTTTTTTCAATTTAAATTTTGATTTTATGAATAATGAGTTTGGTAAATAAAGCACATCACCATTTTCTGTTTTAATTTCTGTTTCTAAGAAACCTACTTTTTCTACAACGCCTTGAATCTCTTTAATTTCTACATTTTTACCTTCTTTAATTTTACCTTTTCTTTGGATGATAATCCAACCGATAAGGTTAGGAATAATATCTTTTACACCTACCAGAAAAGTTAAAATAACTAACATTAAGATTGCTCCAGCAATCAAGTAAAGGATCCAGATTGATTTAATTTTAAATTGTTCCAGGAAAATGATTATTGTGAAAAAATAAATTACAAAAGAAATAATGTTACTAATCCATTTTTCTAAATTATAGGTGATTCCAACTTTGCTAATTATTTTGTTAAGTTCAATTTCTTTTAATATTCTTAACAAAAACTTTTTTGCTAATACTCCTAAACTAAATCCTACTAACAAGATAACAATCCCTATTGTAATTGTGTGAACATAAGATTGAGCAGTTTTTACAACTCCATTAACTGCTACTGTTTCGTTGACCATATCACTGATATCAGTTAAAGGGTTTATAAAAATTGCGAAAAAGTATATAAAGCATACTTAGTTTATTGTTCATATATCATGGTTGATTATAATAAAAAAATTAAAGAGTTACAGGACGAGCTTAAAAAAACTAAATATAATAAAGCTACTCAGGGACATATTGGTATTGTTAAAGCCAAAATTGCTCAACTTAAAGAAAAGCAAGAAGCTCGTGTTTCTAAAAAAACTGGAAAGTCTGAGCATGGTTACACTGTTAGAAAATCCGGGGACGGAACTGTTTTATTGTTAGGTTTTCCTTCTGCAGGTAAATCCACTTTGTTGAACGCATTAACTGGTGCAGAGTCTGAAGTTGGTGCTTACGAGTTTACTACTTTATCTGTTGTTCCGGGAATGATGGAATATAAACAGGCTAAGATTCAAATTCTTGACGTTCCAGGAATAGTTTCTGGAGCAGCTTCAGGTAAAGGTAGAGGTAAAGAAGTTCTTACTGTTATTCAAAATGCGGATTTAGTTTTAATTGTTGTTGATGTTAATCATCCGGAGCATTATCCTGCTATATTGAGAGAAGTGTGGGAATCACGAATTAGACTTAACAAAACAAAGCCACAAGTGTGGATTAAAAAGAAGTCACAAGGTGGAATTCAAATTGGAAAAACCGTCAAGTTAAATGTTGATGACGAAACCATGAAAAAAGTTTTACGTGAATTTAAGTTAGTTAATGCCGAAGTTTTGATTAGAAGTTTAATAGACATTGATGATTTCATTGATTGTATTGAAGGAAATAAAAAGTATGTTCCTGCTTTGACTTGTATTAGTAAAGTTGATTTAGCTAACGCGTCTCAAGTAAGTAAAGTTAAAAAAGAGTTGAATGCGGATCTTGTAGTTTCTGCTGAAGATGGATTAAACATTGAACAATTAAGAGAAGTTATTTTTCAAAAATTAGACTTTATTAGAATTTATATGAAAGAACCACGTAAAGAAGCGGACATGAAAGAACCAATGATTATTTCTCGCGGTGTAACTATAAGAGATGTCTGTTCAAAAACACATAAAGATTTTGTTAAAAAGTTTAGGTTCGCTAGAGTTTGGGGTAAGTCTGCAAAACACCCAGCCCAGAAAGTAAGTTTGAAACATAAACTTCAAGATGAAGATATTTTAGAATTGCATATTGAATAATTATAAACTATCTAACCAATCTTTCTTTAATTTAAATCCGTTCTTTTTTGCTAGTTTGGCAATAGCTTTATCAAAACAACTGCCGTACTGAGCGGCTTTCTTTTTCCGCCAGGCAAATTCTCCTAAAAATTCTTCAGCAACTTCTCTGAGGATTACTTTTTTCTTTTCTCTTACAATTTTCCATTCTGCAGGAAGTTTCATTGCATATTCAATTAATTCTTTATCCAAGAATGGTGTTTTAATTTTGATGTTAAGTTCTTTGGCTAAATTAAAATCTCTCACTAAATCTCGGCTCCACATTAATTTTAGTCCTTGCCAACATTCTTCTTGAATATTCTCTGCTTGATTATGGCGCTCATAACCAGCAAATATTTCTTCACTGCCCAAGCCGGAAAAAAAATAATTGATATTATCCTCTTGACCTAATTCTGTTGCGGCAAGAACAACAGCTCCAACGCCGATATTAACAACATCGGTTTTGTTTACTTTTTTAAGAATTTTGACTGTTTTTTTAATTATTGTTTCGGCTTCTTCTAAATTATAAATTTTATATTTTAAGTTTAGGTTTAATTTCTTGGCAACTTTCTGTGCTTCAATAATATCTTCTGGTTCTTTAGTTTCATCGTCTTGAAATCCTACTGCGTAACAAACAAAGTCTTTGTCTAAAGATTTACATATTGCTGCAATGAAAGAACTGTCAACTCCGCCTGAGAAGAATATGCCGAATTTTTTTGTTTGCAATCTTGACTTTATTGCTTGAACAAATTTTTCTTTAAGAATTGTTTTAGCTTCTTCTTTGTTTTCGATTATTTCTTTTGTTTTCAAATTTTCAATTACTTTAATCCAATCTTCTTGAGGGGCTAATTCATTTTTTTCTAACCATAATTCTTGCATTTTATTCTTATTTTCCTATAAATTTATAAAATTTAGCTAAAAATATACTTAACATGAAATTAGCAGCATTATTTACTGGTGGAAAGGATAGTACTTACGCTATTTATTTGGCTCAGAAACAAGGACATGAAATAACTTGTTTAATTACAATTCAATCGGAAAATCCTGATTCTTATATGTTTCACACGCCAGCAATTGAAGTAACTGAACTACAGGCAGAAGCAATGGAAATGCCCCATCTCTTATATAATACTGAAGGGGAGAAAGAAGTAGAGCTTGAAGATCTTGAATTAGCGATTAAAGTAGCTAAAGAAAAGTTTGGTTTTGAGGGAATTATTACTGGTGCGTTATTTTCTGAATATCAAAGTTCAAGGATTGAAAAAATTTGTAAGGAATTAAAGTTAGAATGTATTAATCCCTTATGGCATAAAGAACAGGATACTTTAATGGAAGAACTTTTGGAAAATGATTTTGAATTTATCTTCACTTCTATCGCTGCAGATGGCCTGGATAAATTTTGGTTGAATAAAATCATTACAAATGAAGATTTAGAAAAACTTAACAAATTAAAACAAAAGATTGGTAGTAATGTTGCTGGCGAAGGTGGCGAATTTGAATCTTTAGTTCTTAACTGTCCGTTGTTCAAAAAGAAATTAGTTCTTGAAGAATTTGAAATTCAGGAAGAAAGTAAGTATGCGGCTAGAATGATTATTAAAAAAGCAAGGTTAGAGTAATTATTTTTTCTTTTTCCCAGCTAAATAACTTCTGAAAATAGATACATGTTCCCAGAAAGAAACTGCGATCTCAATCCCAAGAATCAATATTGCTCCAATTAATCCTAATAAAAATAGTTGGCCATAAAAAAGATCGTCCATATATTCTAAGTTTGCTCTTACAATCGCAACTAAAATAGTAATTCCTATGATTGTTAACCAAGTAATGAAAGTATGGTTCAAATGAGTTTTTACAAAATGAAAATCTTCTTTTAATGAATTGTAAGCACCTTTCTTTTCAAAAGTCATCACCGGGTATACAAATAGTAACCTTATTCCGATGTATACCAGATAGGCTAACATGATTGGTACAAAAATAGTTATTGCAATCAAAACACTGTTAGGTAAAAGAATTAAAAGTAATATTGCTAGTAAGATTAACGGTACTAAAGCAATTAAGTAAGATAAAATATGAATTTTCAAAGTGGTCAGGTAGTACTTCTTAGCAAATTTATAACCTTGATTTAATGAAGTTTTTCCTTTCAAGATAATATTTTTAATTAACCCATACTTCATTGTTAGGAAAAAATTATCGATCAAAACAGTAATGATAAGATAAGCCAGAAAATATAAACTTGTTTTCCAAGAAAATAAGGTATTACTTAAAAGATCGAAATCGTTGTTCAAAAACATTTTACTCAAACCAGAAAGGTAAATAAATATTAAGAAGAAAAAAATGTTAGTGGCTAAAGCGGCTAAGTTAGGATAAAATAAGATTTTATTATTTTTTACAATTGACCAACTTAATTCAAACAGACTTTTTGTTTTCTTTCTTTTCGCCATTATTAGCAGTTAAAGAAATTAGCTATAAATAACTTTGTTTTACTTAACGAGTGGTATTACCGGTGCAAGTTGACATATTACTTTCAATTAAAAGAAAGATTAAAATAGTTTTCTTAGTTTAAGTTTATAATCATGAAAAAAAAGAGTTTGTTTTATTTGTTAATGTTAATTTCGCCAGTAATAAACATTTTTCTGTTAAACGGAATGGCAATTTTAGTTTGGATTGTATTTGTCCCTTTCTTTTTGAACATTATTCTTTTTTATAAAGAGAAAAAGGAAATAATTTTACATGGTGCTTTTTTTTCTTTAGTGACATTAATTTCAGGATTCTTTTGGATTTTTGAATATAAAAGTCATCTGTTCTTTTTAGCGATGGTTTTATTTACAGCTTTCTTTGTCTTGTTTTCTTTAACATATTCTTACCTTTACAGTTTAATCTTAAAATTATTGAAAAAAGTAAAAAATTCAACAATAAAAGTTATTGGTAATTTAGGATTATCTCTACTTGCTCCAGTAATTTGGGGCGTACTATTACTACTATTTCCAATTTTTGGGATTGGTGGTAGTTACTTCTTCGAATATGGTTTATTTATTTTCAATGCTGCCTGGTTATCAACAAAAACCGGCTTATTCGGAATAACAATTTTTATAATTTTGTTTAATTCTATCTTAGCTTTTATTATTAAAAAAATTTATTTTGAAAGAAAACACAAATTCAAAAAGAAACAGTTAATTTCATTAATTATTATTTTGTTTTCCATTTTCTTTATTTTAAATTCGAACAGTTTGTTTACTGAAAAAGAAGCTGCTGGAAAAACAGAAATTACTATTGCGGCTATTCAACCAAACTTTGATCAAGGTTGGAATTGGCGACGTGAAAATGCGGAAGGAATAGTTTTGGAAACAGATTTAAATTTGACTAAATTAGCGGTTGAACAAGGGGCAGAAATAGTTGTCTGGCCAGAATTCGCTTTACCTATAGACATTATGGAATTTCGTCAGGAGGCTTTTGAAACGATTAAACAGTTTGCTAAAGATAATCAAGTTAATTTAATTATTGGCACTCCGATTGACCGGTTTGAAGAAAAGTATCTTGATGCTGCGTTGTATATTAATTCTGAAGGTGAATATCTTAGCTATTATGCTTCCGGTTTTCCGGGATTTTTTACTGGTAACGTTATTTCTGAACATAAAATTGAAACTTTCAGTTTTTTTATTAATAATCAAGAGGTTAAAATTGGAACAATAATTTGTTATGAAGAATTTTACGATTTAACTGCTCGGGAAATGAAAACTGCCAATGCGGATTTATTAGTTGCACTTGTTAATAATCATGAAGTTAGGGGTGGAATTTGGCAGGCCAGTTTATATTCCCGATATCGTGCTTCTGAAAATGGTTTACCTTTAGTAAGGTCTGCAAACACTGGAAT
>CAZQLW010000033.1:0-10708 GCA_964594395.1 uncultured Methanosarcinales archaeon
CATCAGAAAGATATATATAACAGAGACTATATAAAAACTTTCCGATGCAAAGAGTGTTTATTGAGACTAAGTACACTGGTAATTTAAGTTTATCAAAAAAACTAATAGACCAATTACCAGAAAAGATTGTTCTAGCTATGCCAGTCCAATTTCTTGATTTTCTGGGACCAATCAAGAAACAATTGCAAGATTCTAATAAAAAAGTAACTTTGTTTAAAAGTAAGCATGGAAAACATCTTGGACAAATTTTAGGTTGTGCAGTAGAAAAATTTCCTGGAGATTATGATGCCTTTTTATACATTGGTGATGGTAAATTTCATCCTACTGCTTTATTGTACGAGAATGAAAAGAAAGTTTATTGTTACAATCCTTTTAATGATCACATTGAAGTATTAAATTCTTCTTATATTGAAAAAGTTCAGAAAAGAAAGAAAGGTCAACTTGCCAAATTTTTATCCTCAGATAACATTGGGATTCTTGTTACTAATAAATCTGGCCAGAATAGAAGTAAGAAAGCAGAAATCTTAAGAAAAAATTTGGAAAAAGCAGGCAAAAAAGTATTTGTGTTCATGGCGAACGAGATTAACTTCAATTCTTTAGAAAACTTTAATTTTATTGATGTCTGGATTAATACAGCTTGTCCGAGAATCAGGGACGATTTCAAATGTTTAAATTTAGTAGATTTGAAAGAGATTGGATACTGAAATGAAAAAAGAATTATATCTCATTAATACAACTCTCCAACCAGAATATGGACTAGCTGGTCTTATTCATCCTAAAATTACTCGCACATTATCTAAAAAATTAGAAAATAAGTGTGATTTTAGTTCGCCTTTCTTAGCCCTTTTTCCAGACGGAAAATTACAAGTTCCTGGTTTGTCAAATGGACTTATCCCGGGCGGTATTATGAATTACGTTGTTGATGGATTAGTTCCATCTGGTAGTATTAATTATCAAGATTGTTCTCTTGAAGATTATATTTTTAGATTAAAAGAAGAAGGTCTTATGACTCCTAATGGTATCAAACCAATAACAGCAGTGGTAGAATTTTCTCAAGAAGAACTTTATCCTAGAGAAATGGAATTGTTGGCGAAAAAATACGAGATTAAACAGATTTCTGATTGATTTCTAATTCTCTCGTCGAATACCCGACGGAAAAAACACGAAAGATTTATATACCTCAAAGATTTCTCTCAGCTTAGAAAACCAGGGGGTTTTCATATTAAAAAAATAAATTAAAAAGGAGGGAAAAAATATGGCGCAAGTTGTAGCAAAATGTGGAATTAAAAAAGAAAAAGGTTACCTTTATTTCTTAGACAAAAACGGCAATGTATCCTGTGCAGAAATGAGCAGAGCTGGTCGTAAAAAAGGTCGAGTAAAGAAAAAAGTGGTAGCAAAAGTTGGTGTAAAGAAAGAATCTGGTTACCTATACTTCATTGATAAGAAAGGTAACGTAGCTAGAGCTAAAATGGCTCGAGGCAGGAAGAAAGGTAAAAAGAAAGTTGCTAAGAAAAAAGCTGTAAAGAAAAGAAAAGTTGCTAAGAGAAAAGTAGCTAAAAAGAAACCAGCTAAAAAGAAGAAAGTAGCAAAGAAAAAGCCTGCTAAGAAAAAAGTAGCTAAAAGAAAACCAGCTAAAAAGAAAGCAGTAAAGAAGAAGGCTGTTAAGAAAAAAGCTAAGAAGAAAGTAGCTAAAAAGAAGCCTGCTAAGAAGAAAGCTAAGAAAAGAAAAAGATAAACTCTTTTTTTTTATTTTTTTATTATTATATTCTCATGTTTGCATAATTTTATATATCTCTAACTTATTTTCTTTCCATGCAAGATTTTGATCCTAAAAACAAATTAAACGAACTTAACGCTAAAGAATGGTTAAAATTTACCAAAACATGGTTCATTCATAATCCGCCGCCGAGAAAAAAAGCAGAGATGTTACATCCAGCAAAATATCCAGAAGATATGATTGAAAAGTTCATTAAATTTTTTACAAAACCAGGAGAAGTTGTTTTTGATCCCTTCTTAGGGACAGGTTCAACTTTGGTTGCTTCCCACAATACGCAAAGAAACGGAATGGGGATAGAACTACAACAAAAATATGCTAATATTGCTAAAGAAAGATTAAACAAATTAGAGGGACAATTAAAACTTAACGAAGATGGCGCAAAATTACAATGTAAACAATTAGTAATTGAAGGTAATTCTGCAAATTTAGATTATATCTGGCAACAATATCAATTACCAAACATAGATTTGGTAATAACTTCTCCGCCTTATGGAATGATGCTAAACAAAAAAAGTTTAGCCGCTAAAGATAGAGAAGAGAAAGACCTTGACACAAAATATAGTGATG
Source organism: uncultured Methanosarcinales archaeon (assembly GCA_964594395.1). GTDB lineage: Archaea > Nanobdellota > Nanobdellia > Woesearchaeales > GW2011-AR9 > CAZQLW01. The sequence continues at coordinate 2,345 of CAZQLW010000033.1, forward strand.
ACGAACATGATTTAGGTAATGCGGAAAATTATGAAGATTTTTTGCAACGTTTAGTAGATATTTTCATAAAAATTAAACCTAAAGTTAATGATGGTGCATACATTGTTGTCATCTTACAGAATTATATGCATAAAGGAAATTATACTACTTTGGCCTGGGACTTTGCTAAAGAAATGACAAAACATTACCAATTACGAGGAGAACGAATCTGGTGTCAAGATAATAAAACTTTATATCCGTACGGATACAGGTACAGTTATGTTCCTAATGTTCACCACCAATATTGTTTAATATTTAAAAAATTGGAAGAAGTTAAAAATGAATGAAGAAAACCGGTTAAACAATCACTTAGAACATCAAGTACCCGAAGATCTGCTAGTTTTTTTTAGAAAACAAGCTGAACAAAAAATTGCTGCAGAAAAATGGACCGGAAGAAATAAAGAAGTTAAAATTCAAAACTTTGTCCATTGCTGGGTAACTGAAGAAGCGTTCAAACAAATCTTGATTAAAGAAAAGAAATGGTTTCGGCACCGTGGATTATATTTTGGTGATTCTGCTGGTGCGGGAGCAGATTTTACTGTTAAAATTGAAGGCAAGGAAGTTTCTGTGGGGTTAAGAAGTGTTGCCCCTGAATCTTTAAACACTTTCAAATCAATTGCCTACCCTAATGATCGTTTCGAAGATGAGAAAGAAAAAATAGCTGATTATCATATTGTTTGTAATCACGAAAATGGAAATACTAAATTTTACGGAATTATTTCTAAAGAAGAACTGTTAAGGGCATTACAATTTTCTCCTATCTTATATAGTAGAAAAAATCAAGAAAAGTTTAGAGTAATTCCTTTAGAACGTTTTAAATACGATAAGTTGAAAAATTTTTTGATGGAGATAGAATAGAAGGTAATTGACTTTGTACTAACCCTGAAGAACCAACGTAACTAAAAACTTCAATCGGTGCAAAACTTCTTTTTTGCTTAATAGCTTCATCCTTAAGTTCTAATAAAATATCTCTTTGCATTTCGTCGCTAGGAATTGGTAACCGATACATATCATAAACATGTTTAAGATTCTTTAATCCGCTTGAAACACCGATAGCAATTTCAAAGCCAGTCCCTGCATTGTAAACAGATTCACCATTTTCCCTTGCTTTTAATATTGCATCAACATGAATTCCTGCTTCATGAACTTTTGAATAACTACTTCCGGGCGTTGCGGGTCCAATCCCTGCATATCTTTCAACAAGTTCTGCAGTTCTTTCTAATTGATCATAATCAATCCCGTTCACTTTAATTCCCATTTTCTTTAAAGTTTTCAAAACTTCTTCAGTTGGAGCGTTACCTGCCCGATCACCAATACCAGTAAACGTTGTTGAAATACCGTCAGCACCTGCAAAAATACCCGCAATAGTATTTTCTACCGCATTACCAATATCATTATGACAATGCATTAAAATAGGAACATTAACATGATTTTTTAAATAAGAAATTCTTCTTTCTGTATCATCCGGGTCTGCATTACCAAAGGTGTCACAGTAAATGAAGTAATCCATTAATCCCTGACAACCATTAATATAATTAACCATAAAATCTAGATCTGCTTCAGCAGTTCCTTCTCCTGCTAAACCGCAACCTAACCCTAATTCATGAGCATATTTTAATCTTGATTTAGTTGATAGTAAGTTTGATTCTCTGGTAAGTTTTTTTGTCTTCATTAAACTGTCTGATAAAGAACTAATGGTAATTATATTACCAGCAATTTCTGGACATTTTTTTATTTGTTCCCTTTTCATTGGTGTTGCTAATGTAATTGGAACCCCTTTAAAATGAGCATATTTTGCAATATCTTCATGCATTGGATGCATGGAAGGCATAATATCAATATTATACAAAGCACTTCCTAAAGCCCTTTGTGTACTTTCAATAATGTCAACCATTTCTTGAGCCTGAAAAGTAACTAAAGGTTGCTGTTGTCCATCTCTCAGAGTTTCGTCCGAGATTAATAAATCAATTTGTTTAGTCATTTTTAATAAAAGGAGATGTCACTTTAAGCGTAGGGTTTATAAGTGTTTCGGTTGGAGAATATAATGTACATGTTTTTATAATTCGAAGTTAGAAAAAAGAAAATAAAAAAAATTAATTAAAGAAATTCTTTAACGCTTCAATAAAACCTAAGTCTAAAGTTGCTCCGCCGGTAATTGCATTTCCAGAAGATTCTTCTTGTTTTTGTTCAGGTTCTGGCTCGGGTTCAGATTTTGGCTCTTCAGGGGTCTCTTCCGGCTCACTTGGATTTTCTTCAGGCTCATTCGGAGTTGATTCAGGTTCTTCATTAGTTCCTTCTGTACTTTCAGATTCAGTTTCTTCACTTTCAGAACCACTTTCAGAATCATCTTCATCATCTGAAGTTGGCGGTCCACTTTCTCCATATCCTAAACAAACACAATTCCCATCAACACAGTCTGTATGTTCTCCTGGAGCACATTCCTGTTCACAACCATCGTTACATTCAGATTCTTCTACATCATCTTCTGGTTCTTGTTTTCCTTTATCATCATAATAACATTCACACTGACCATTGACACAGTTAGTACCACTAGAACCAGGACATTTACTTTCACAATCGCCACAACTTCCTTCGTCAGGGAAACATTTACCATACTGACAACTGTAACCTTGCTGACAATCTACTGCGCCACAGCCAACATTATCATCAGAAGTACACTTACAATTCTGACCATTATCATCACAAATGTGTAATTCATCAGGAGCACAATTTTCTTTCTTCTCTCCTCCAGATTTTTCTTGAATTTTGTGACATTCGTCCCAATCACGTCTACCTTTTCCGGTAAGTCCTGCATCTAAACATTCTTGTGGTGCTTCAACTTTGAACTGGATAATTTTACATTCGTCCCAATCACGTCTTCCTGTACCATCTAAACCTGCATCTAAACATTCCTGAGGTGCGTCCAATTTAAACTGTACTGGTTGACATTTTTTCCATGGATCTCGGTCATCAGCAAACTGGTGACATTCTTCAGGAGCGTCTAACATGAAAGTGATTTTGTTACATTTTTTCCAATCATCTCTACCTTCTCCAGTCAATCCAGCGTCAAGACATTCTTGTGGAGAATCTAGTTTAAACCTGATAGTTTCACATTTTTTCCAATCATCTCTTTGTGTACCATCAATTCCGGCATCTAAACATTCTTTAGGTGCATCTAATTTGAATCTGATTGCATCACATTTTTTCCAATCATCTCTTCCTGAACCGTCTAATCCGGCATCTAAACATTCTTGCGGTGCATCAAATTTAAACATCATCCTTTCACATTCCCTGAAATCCGTCAAACCTGCATCAATACATTCTTGAGGTGCTTCTGCCTGAAACATAATCGCTTCACAAGCTTTTCTTGCTTCGTTTTCATTCTGAGGATCTATTTCTCCTGATTCTAAAGCTTCTAAACATTCGGGAGGTGCATGGACTTTAAACATAACTTTCATACAATCTTCTCTACTAGTTGCACCTGCTTCAACACATTCTCTTGGAGTGTGTAAATCATGTTTTGAATCCCCATAATTATCTTCTAAATCTTCCATTACATCTTGTAAATAATCTGGAAGTAAATCTATTGGGTCTCCAAGCTTTTCCATCATCTCACAGGAATCTTCGTCTCCGGAATCACATTTTGCTACTAAAGGAGCAAACTCACTACACTTTTCTGCGAACGGTTTAACAGAAATATCTTCACACCGACATTCACTAGGATTTTCAAAACATTGAGACATAATTCCAAAAAATTCTTTAGCTTCCTTTTCTTGTTCAGCAGTCAATTCTCGATCCATATCCCTTTTCCATTGCGGTGCATCATCGCCAGTTTTACAAATTTTGGAATACTCTAACGGGTCTAATTGAGACAAAGTTCGGCATAAACTATCAATCTGTTTAGAAATCTTTGCTGCTAAAGCAATTTTATCTTCACCTTTAATATTTTCATCAACAATCTCTTTAACATCTTCCCATTCTTCTTCTTCCAATTCAAATGAGTTAAGAACTTCTTTTACAGCTTTACTACTTTCCCTAACTTCCCTCTCAATTTCAGGTGAAACTTCTTTTTTAATAATTTCATTATACTTTTCAACACCTTCTAACGCTTTTTCAGCACCTTCTTGGTTTCCTGATTCAACCATCTCTTTCAATTCTAAAACTTTTTCTTCTTTATATTTTAAAGCAGTTTCGGGATTATCTCCCACCATTACTGATTCAACTAAACCTTCTAAGAAGTAGAAGTTACTATCAGGAGTTAAACCGGCACTTCCTTTTAATTTAACATCGCCAATATCTTCATAGATATCTTCTTCAAGAGCTTTATTAAACTCTTGATCATAAGCGCTTTCTTCACCACTTTCATCAAAATGGACTGGTTCATCAAAATGTTCCTGAGCAGAAACAGATACAGCAAGTAACACTAAAACTAATAATACAGAAATCATCTTCTTCATTTTATATACCTCTTTAAATGTGATTAACTAAAGTATATTTCAATTCTATATAAAGCTAACTCGAAAAAAGAAAAAGTTAAACGTTAAATTTCTCAGGATATATTTCAACTATTGTCCCTTTTTTACCTTTTGAAATGTCAAGATTTAATTTTAAACAAATTTTTTCCATTGCTTCTTCAGTTTGAGTTTCAATTTCTAAATAAGTAGGAATGTTTTCTAAGGTATCCAATTCAAAATGGACATCTCCTAATTCATAATGAACCCTATGTTTCTTAAAAATTTTTCCTTTCTTAAATCCTAATGACTCTAATAAAGTAATTGATTTTTCATAATTATCAACCTTAATTTCAATTTCTTTTCTGGAAGTCATTTTAGAATCTATTTTTGGATCTTTATAAGTTATCCAAACATCACCATCAACTTTTCTTACCCTTAAGAACTTTTTACTAGTATTAAAACCACAGAAATCTTCAGAAACAAATGGATAAGATTCAAGATGAGTGTCAAATTTGAGTTTTGCACCAATTTCATCAAATTTCTTTTTGATATTTTCCACATCAATGTTCAAAAATTTTAGTTCTATTTCGTCCATAAATTAATTTTAATAACCATTTTTATAAATTTTTAGGTTTCAAAATGAAATTCTTAATTTACAAAAAAAGATTAAACTCAACCAACAATAACTTTCATCGCTTGAGTAGTATAAATCCCGTCAGAAATCCAGCAAATTGTTGGTTCAGTAAATGTAGCATTATAAGATTCTCCAAATTTGAAAATTTTACTTTTAACGTTTCGACATTCTCCGTTACCAATAACAAAGGCTATTTTATAACTTCCTGTACGCACATTATCCCAAACAATAGTATCATTAACAAATATGTTTATTTTTTCTTTACCAAAACCACCATCAATTAAGTTAACAACATAAGTTTGTGGCCCACTGGGTTTAACTAATACTTTTTCAACTATTTTTTCTACTTCTTCTTTCTCTTTAACAACTTCAATTACTTCTTTTTCCTCTTCAATTTCTGGAATTTCATATTCAAATATTGCAGATTCTAGTTCATTAAGAACAGTTTTAAACAATTTACTTTTAAGCTCAGTTAATTTATTGGGTACGGGATACCCATCATCGCCAAGTTTGTTTATTCCTTTCTCTATTTGCAAATAAGTTGCTACAGTTAATTCAGATTCTCCAGAAAAAATATTTTCAAGATCAGAATCTAAAGAATAGTAACGGTCACTTAAACTATAACCAGAATAGTCTGCATCTTCTGCAGCTTTCTCAGCAACAGCAAAAGCTTCCATAAAATCTGCCATGATCACTTTCATTTTTTGAGAATTATAATTTTTCATTTTTAAATAATCCAGTTCAATCTTAAACCGTGTAAAATCAACCATATCAAGTTCTTTTTCACCATCCAAAATTTTAGATATTTGTTTTTTCAAATGTTCGTACCTTTTATCTAAACCTGGATTAGTAGTAGTGTTAGTTTCTGTAATATCAATCAAAGCCTTTCCGTAAAGAGCTTCTTTATCTTCTTCAACAGTTTTGTTAGATTGGTTTGTTTCTAAGAGACCTTTATCCAAAGAAGAGCAACCAGTTAAAAAAATAAAAACTACCACTAACATAATTAACAGACAAACTAACCTCCTTTTCATAATAAGAAGTAAATTAAACTAATATAAAAGATTATTCGTTGACTTTCTCAATAATCTCTTTAACCGCTTTATCCAAATCGTTACAACTAACTGTAAAGTTAAAATCAACCTGGTTCAAAGTGTGGGCATATAACGGATCATAATAATCTATTAGCAAAATTTCTGCTGCTTTCTCAAACTCTTTATTTTCTAAAAAATCAAGCATCTCTGCTTTCTTTTTCTTAGAAATAACTTTCCATAGCCTGGCAGAAATTTCTTTAATCTCTTCAACAATTTTTGGATTTAAAAAATATTCTTTAACCATTTCCTTAATTCTGATCGATAAACTACGAGTAATCTGAATATTAGTACCATTTTTCATTGCTTTCCACAGAAATGTAGGAATCATTAAATTTCCAACACGTCTCGATTCACCTTCAATGAAAATGTACTTTTCAGAATTAAATTCTTCCAACTGTCGTAATAATAAATTGTCAAACATTTTCTGAGTTCTAGGTTTCAAACCGATTGCACCGTAAAGACTACCACGATGTTGAGCAAGCCCTTCTAAATCAATAGAGTTTGGCAATTTTTGTAATAAAGCAGTTTTCCCTGAACAAGTTAAACCGTAAAGGACATAAACTTTAGGTTTCAATTTAAAATTGGTTAACTGGTCTAAAATAACTTTTCGGTAAGCTTTATACCCATCTTTAAGTTGAAATGTTTTATAACCTAAAGATCCGAATAAAGTAGCAATAATTTTTGATCTCATCCCGCCACGCCAACAATAAACTATTAAAGTTTTATTTTCAAACTGCTGAACAAACTTTTTCAGTTCAGGAATTTTCTGTTCATAAAATTTCATCCCTTCTGTAATCGCTTTTTGTTGAGAAACTTGTTTATAGATTGTTCCCACAATGTGCCGTTCTTCATTTGTTAAAATTGGAAAATTTACTGCTTCTAAAATATGGTCCTGTTCAAATTCTCCGGATGAACGTACATCTATGAAAACTGTATTTTTAAGTTCAAGCGCTTCTTGTACAGGTATTTTGTCAACCATCTTTATTTCAATTTATCGTTAGCTTTTTAAAACTTAACAATATAGTAATCAGAATGGATTATTTTTCACACGGCATTTGGAGTTACATTTTTTTCCATCGTACAAAAAAACCACTTCTAGCAGTACTATTTGGAATTCTTCCTGATTCAGGTTCTTGGATGATATATTTTTTTTATAATTTGTTTACTCGAGGTTTCACTTTCGGCAAGCCAAGATTAGAACTAGTCCCTGATTGGGTTTTCAACCTTTATAATATTAGTCATAGTTTAATTGTTAGTGGAGTAATTTCCATTATAATAATTTGGCTAGTTTATCATTATCGCCAAACTATATTTTGGTATGTTTTAGCCTGGCCAATTTCTGTAATTGTTGACACTTTAACTCATACAAGAGAATTTTTACCAACTCCTTTTTTATGGCCAGTTTCAAATTGGGCATTTCCCGGAATAAGTTGGGGGACAAGCTGGTTTTTCAGAACTAACATTGGATTAATAGTTTTATCATTAATCTATATCTTACTTTGGAAAAAAGGTTATTTTGACAAAAATAATCGAAATAAAAAAAATGTTATAGCAAAAATAATATTTTGGTTACATCAACCAATAATTATTCTTTGGTTCGGCTTGTTTCTAGTACCTAAATCATTCTGGCCAGGTAAAGTTACTTTCCATTTTTGGTTTATTATTGGTATAATGGTTATCCAACTTATTTGGGCATTATTAATTTTCAGAAAGTTTGACATTATTTGTCCATTGACAACATATATGCAATGGTTACGCGGTTATCCTTTAAAAAATAGAAAGAATTATGATCATTCTTTTATTGCGGAAACTCTGGACAAATTAAAAGTAAAGATTAATTATCGCGGTGTTAACATTGTTTTGATAGTAACTTTGATTCTAGTAATTGTGCAGTTTGTTTGGTTTAAGTAGAAAAATGAGCGCCCCGACCGAGACTTTCAGGTTCTTCCCTGGGTTTCGCGTGTGGGTAAGCAACGTTAGTTGCGCATCCCGCACCTCGCTCCCAGTTCGCGAAAGAACTGTTTGAACTCGGGTCGCTGCCTCTCTTTTCCCGAAGGAACGAAAGGGCAGAATGATAGTCCGGACTACACCATCGGGGCACTATTAACTTAGAAAATAAGTAGTTGCTTTAAAAATGTTTCTTTTT
>CAZQLW010000034.1:0-10685 GCA_964594395.1 uncultured Methanosarcinales archaeon
GAACGCTTCTTGTCTATTTAAATCAGGTTGATGATCAAAATCTTGATGAAACTTGAATAATTCTGAGTTTTCGTAATCTTTGATAAGTTTTAACACGCCGTTGTTAGCTGTAGGAATGTTCATTGTTATTGCTCCAGCATAATTGGCAGAATTTCTAAAATTTCTTCTGTTATGAAATACTTCATCTAAGCTAAGTTCATTACCGTTACAGGGAGTAAACCGAGGGATAGTAATTTGAGTAGGAATGTTAATATTTTTGTACTTATGTTTATCATGGATAGAAAACGCTGTCCGCATAACTCTGGTGAATAAAGGCGAAACGTAAGTGCTTAAATCCAAATTAATCATTTCCTGTTTGTCATTACCGGGGATTAAATCGCCAATGCCAACAGGAATTTGTTGTCCGTAACTGGGTAATTTCTGAATAACTTTATGGGTGATAAACTCTAACAATTTTCCTACTGAATCAAAAGTTTTTCCTAAATCCCGTTCTAATTTTCGTGGCGCTTTCGTACTTTCAGGAAAATGTTCATACTTTCCACTCAACGTTTCTTCTAAATGGCCCAGTTCAACAAGTTTTTTTGCTTTAACATCCCCAAAAATATGAGAACTACCAAAACCAACGTACGGCCCTAACTTTAATCCGTCTTTAGGTAAAAGGTTAACATCAAACAGTTCAAAAAAATCTACTGAACCGTTAATTTCTATAGTGGGTTTAATGTTACCAACTTGCAAAAATTTTCCGAAAGCCGTATGGTCATTACCAATGGGCATACTTTTGTTAAACATTTCTCGATCTTCACGTAAGAATTCTGTAGTGCCTGAACTTTCAGGAATGTGGGCAAGATGAAATCCTAAACCAATCTGGTAAGGTTTCTTCTCACGAGCACCAAAAGCAGAATCATATTTATCTTCAGCCATTGCTGGAGCAGATAACCCTGCTAATAAAGCTACCAGAGGAATTATTTTTTTAACCATAGAGTAACAAAAAACACCCGCACTTTAAAAGAACTATTATTCTTGAATAGATAGATTACAACCTATCAATCAATTCTACTAAATCTTTATGAAAATAATCACCTTCAGAAACGTTACGCATAATTCTCCAGGTACACTTAAAAGAAGGTTCCAAACCCTTTTCTTTCAAATCATCTTCAGCTTTAAAACTTGTTAAGTACCTGGCTTTTTCAATCCAATCTTCACTAACTTTAACATAATACTCTTTAATAGAACTTAAACAATCTTTAACTTTATCAGTATCAATCAAAACTACAGGTCCATAATTTTTTTGTGGTAAAGCATTTTTAATTTTACTTACCATGATCCTTCCTGCTTTTACATTACCAGAATATAATTTTGCTTGAAATAACTCTTGCACAATTTCAGGTGATTGTTCTTCTTTACTTTCCAATACTTCCCTTGCTTCAATCATTTTCAAAAGACCTTCCGCTTGACTTTCAAAAAGGTAAGGTTGAGTATCAATAGGTAATCTTAAAGTTTTCAATTCTACAACTTCTGAATGACCAGAGAAATAATCAATAAGTTTTTTAAACTCACTTTTTAACTCAGGACTGTAAGGAGTTAAAGTTTTCATTTCATTAATTATTGGTTGAACCTCAGAAATGTCTTCTGGATTATAAAGTCCGAATTGTTCCAACTTTTTCAATTTCCGAGAATGATTTTTCCAAGCAGAATAATCTTTCTTATAAATGTCAGCTCGTTTAATAACCTCGGCTAAACTGATCCTTTGTTCTTCTTCAAAATTTTCTACAAGCTCATAGTTTTGGCCACGTAACATTTGGTTTTGGAAACGGTTAACAATAGCAAATCCATTATCTGAATCAGCAACTTTCAAACTTCTTTCTTCAAGAAAATTTTCTAAATACATTACCTTACGAACAGCTTTAACTGTACCCTCAACAACATCCTGAAACTGTTTAATAGAATGTGATTTGTACCTTCTTTTAGGGTCAGGTGTTAAAGTGTCCATTAACAAATAATTTTTAACAAAATCAAAATCTTTTTGCATTAAAGTTGCAAAGAGGGTATGCTTTTTCAGTCTTCCCATGGGTACAGAAGATTTTTTAGAATCATCCTTCCAATAATCTCCATCCATGAACAAACTTTTTAAAGTATGTTTACCGATCTTTAAATCTTCTTCATACTTCATCTCGCAACTACTGTTAACAGATTCTCTTATCCTGGCAACTTGCGGAATGTTAAATATTTGCGGAACATCAATTTTTTTAATTTCGCCACCTTCTTCTAAGATACCACGAACTTTGCTTAAATCTGGCTTTCCATATTTGCTAACAAAGCTGTCTTCTGCAGACAAGTCTAACAAATATTCTAAATCGTCAAGATAATTGCCAAGAGCAACTTTAGCGTTAACTGTTCTTTCAGTAGCTTCATATTGACACAGTGCAGAAAATAAAAGTTTTCTTTCATTTGTTCCTAACTCTAAAAAATCAGATTTTAAATTTGTGTATGCTTCAACAATTTCTTCTGGAACGGAATTAAAGTCGTCTTTAATTTTTCTTCCTAACCAGCCCATTACTGCTCCACCATAATCTGCTGCTAAAGAAAAGTGTGCTTTTTTAGAATGAAGAGTAGCAGTATTACCATAACTTAATTCATCAATTGATAAAAGTAACTGCTTCAGTTCAGAGTTTAACTGTAAATAACTGTTAAGTTTTCTTCTCAAATTAGGATTACTAACTTGATCAATCAATCCAGGATTTTCTTCAAGATCTTCAAGATTACCAATTACATCTTCTAAAGTTTGTGGTTGTGTTTCTTTATTCTCTCTCTTAACCTTATCACTTAACTTTTTATCAACATAAATTCCTTTCTGTTCAGCATTACCAAAAGTTTGAAATAAACTAATTGCTAATTCAATACCACAATCGTAAGTTTGTCCAGAAGGGTCTTTTCGGTTAATGAACTGGTATGCTTGTTGGGTCATCTTATGCCCAGATCTAGAAACAATAACTTCAGTTTTATCTTTTAATCCAACTTGAATATTTCTTAAATGTAAATTGTTAACTGCTTCATAAACATTATCTGTTTTCATAAAGTCTAATAGACTTTGCACATGAAAAGGGTTACCAGTAAAATTTTTTGCATCATTAGAAAATGTTTCTATACTTGTTAGGTCACCAAGAGCTTTTTCAATTCTTTCATAAAGTGCTGAATCTTGTTTTATTTCCATATAATAACTAGATTAGGAGGTATTTTATAAATGTTTTCCAGATTTACTACTAAACAATAGCACAAATGACAGAAATGTTTTTATAACCAGTCCATTTCTTCATAAGAAATAATGGTATCTTGGTTAGAAGAAAAAATAGAACAGGTTGAAAATATTAAAGGTTTTCATTTAATATTAACTACTGATCAAGATGCAAATTACCGCATAACTTTAACAAATGGCAATAATTTTCATCTAGAATTATCTCCTTATGAGAAATTATCTCAGCAAGAATGTTTAGGATTAATGCAACACATTAAAACCACAGACAGTTTCTTAAAATTGGCCAATTATTATAGAAGAGAAGAAAAGTTTGATGCTTAACTTTCTCAAATCAATATTATGAAAACGCATTAAATTTATATACTTCCATTTTCTACAGAATCCAACAAACATATATTGAATATATCCTATATAAAAAAAATAAAAAAAAAGAAATAAATGTCAAACAAAAACAGAAATTATACTGTAGGAGTTCTAAGACATGCTTATATGGACCATGCTGAAGATAAGATTCAGTATAATGGTCAAGAGAAAGGATTAAACGTCGTAATTTTAGATCCTTTTGAAATCACGATTGGTGCTAATCCTAACCAAGTAATAAATCATGGTAGCATGTTAGATTGTGATGGAATAATTTCCAGAGCAGAAATTAGTAGCTGTTTAGCACCAGAATCCGAAGCTTATTTAAGAATATTACAATTTTATGAATGTCGTGAAGTACCAGTAATCAACTCTTCTCGTTCAACCATTCTTTGCCAAGATAAATTCAGAACACATTTCACTTTATCAAGTGTAGGTATACCGACACCTAAAACTTTTGTAACTTACAACTTAGAAAATGCTAAAAGAATAATGGAAAAAGAAAAATTAGAATTCCCAGTAATTGCAAAGAACATTTATGGTTCTCGTGGTGACGGCGTTGACAAAGTTAATAACATAGATGAAATGATAAACATTTTTGATAAAAAGTTTTATGAAGGGAAAAATGCGTTTATGATTCAAGAATTTATCCCTTTAGAAAGAAATGAAAAAAATGAAGTTAAAGATTATAGATTATGGGTAGTTAGAGATAGTTTAACTAATCGTGCAAAAACTCTTGGTGGAGTTTATAGAAATGCAAGAGAAGGAAATTTTAAAACTAATGTTAAAGAAAATGGTTACGTCACAAAAATTGAAAAAATTCCAGAAAATGTTGCAAAAATAGGTGAAAAAACTTTAGAGGCAATATGTGCAGACGTTGCAGGAGTTGATGTGGGCATTTCTGAAAACGGAAAACCTTACGTCCTTGAAGTAAATATTAGTTTTGATAGTGGGCCAAGAACTGAAAGATTTATTGGTCATGATGTTTGGAGTTATGTAATTGACTTGTTAATTTCTAGAATAAAGATTAAAAATCACCATTAGTTTTATATTAGTCTCTATTTTTCTTATTATCTCAATGTACACCCTTAAACAAATTCCTGAAGATTTTGTGGTAAAAGAAATAAGTAACTTAGAAATTAAAGAATCAGGTAAATTTATTTATCTTAGTTTAAAGAAAACTAATCGTAACACTTTAGACTGTGTGAGAGAGATTGCTAAACAACTCCATATTAAAGAAAAAGATCTTGGTTTCGCTGGCAGTAAAGATCGCAATGCAATAACTTCACAATTAATTTCTATCAAAAATGTGTCTAAAGAAAAAATTAAAAAAATAAATGTTGATAATTGTGAAGTAAAAATATTAGGCTATGGAAACCAACCAATTTCTCTTGGTGATTTATCTGGAAACAGTTTTGAAATAACCATCAGAAATTTAGATGAATTTACTATTCAAGAAACCAACTTTGTAGCTAATTATTTTGATGAACAAAGATTTTCAATTAGTAACGTAGATATTGGCAGACATTTAGTTAAGAAAGAATTTAAAGAAGCAATTATTTTAGTAAACAATTCCAGAGCAAATGAACATTTGCAAAAAAGTGAAAACGATTTTATTGGCGCTTTAAAGAAATTGCCTAAACGGATGTTAATGATGTATGTCCATGCTTATCAAAGTTATTTGTGGAACGAAACTTTAAGAATTTATTTGGAAAAAAATTGTTCTCTAATTAAAAAAGTTAAATATTCATTAGGGAAATTCACTTTTGTAAAAGAAAAACTAGATTTAAAAATTCCTCTAATTGGTTTCAATGATACTTTAATTACCAAAGAAACAAAAGAAATAATCACTCAAATCATGAAAAATGAAAACTTAAAACATTCTGACTTTGTGATTAAACAAATTCCTGAATTAAGTATGGAAGGGGATATGAGAAACGCATTTATTGATATCACTGATTTAAAGATAGGTGTTACAGAAGAAGACGAATTGAACATCAACAAAAAGAAAATTAAAATCTCATTTTCGTTAGGAAAAGGCAGTTACGCCACGATGGTAATTAGGAAACTATTAAATACTTCTAAATAATCCCAATTACATTAAAAAGAGGTGTATACAATGAAAAAAATAGTAACAAGTGTTCTATCAACAGTTTCAGCACTACCACTAGTTCTTGCTGACGGTATAAAGAATAAAACTGGTGAATGTGGGTATTATGGTGCTAAAGGTGGTTGGATGGTCGGCTGGGGCTTATTAAAAATTGTTTACTTAGCAATTGCTGCTTTTGTCATTTCAGCAATATTTTGGTGGACATATAAATGGATCGTTGTTGATAAGAAAGCGGGCAAAAAGAAAAAGAGGTAAACTTATGACTCCAATGGAAATAATTGCATTAGTACTTTCAATAGCTGTGTTGTTAAAAGCATTGTTGTTCTTGTTTAATCCTGGTTGGATAATGAGTTTGTTAAAAACAATGCATAAGTATATTGTTTTACAAAGCATGTTTGTAAGCATTGCTATTTTAGCTTTAGGAATTTATTTATTATATTTTGTGGATCCAGTTTTTTTAATAGTAACTTCAATGTTTGGAATGATGACTTTTGCTTTAGTTTTATTATTTAACTCTAAACTTTACTTAAGTTTTGGAAAGGAAGTGTTAAAAAATAGAAAAGCATTAATTCCAACATTTTTAATCTGGGTAATTTTAGCAGTCTGGACACTATGGAAATTGTTTGGTTAAGGGAACCTTTATATATTTCTTTTTTTTCTTTAACTTAAAATGAGCGTGATACTATATACAATAATCTCCGTAATGGTCGTTTCTTTAATTTCTTTGATTGGGATATTATTCTTTTTCCTGAAAAAATCCACACTTGACAAAACTCTTTTATTCTTAGTAAGTCTTTCTGCAGGATCATTATTTGGCGGTGCTTTATTACATCTCTTGCCAGAGGCAATTGAAAAGACCGGTTTTACATTAACAGTTTCATTATCTGTTTTAGCAGGAATTATTTCCTTCTTTCTAATCGAAAAATATGTTCATTGGCATCACTGTCACGATGCACAATGTCAAGGTCATAAACACCATTTGGTTGTTATGAACCTCGTTGGAGATGGTGTACATAATTTCATTGATGGTGTGATTATCGCTGTAAGTTATCTTGCCAGTATCCCATTAGGGATTGCTACTACCATTGCAGTTATCCTTCATGAAGTTCCGCAAGAAATTAGTGATTTTGGTGTGTTGTTATATTCTGGCTTGAAAAAATCTAAAGCTTTATTTTACAATTTATTATCGGCTTTAGTGGCAGTAATTGGTGCAATTATTGGATTAATGTTTGCAACTGAAACGTTTATTAGTTTAATAATCCCTTTCGCAGCCGGTGGTTTTATCTACATCGCCGGTTCTGATTTAATTCCTGAACTACATAAGAAATGTGGTGCAAAAGATTCATTCTGGCACATTCTTGCACTTATCTTAGGAATTAGTTTAATGGTTTTGTTAAAGTTTATTGTTGGCTAACATAAAAGTTTTTCAACAACTTTTTTTACATCAGCATAAACAATGTCCGGAGCCGGTGCGCCGTCAACATTTTTCAAAAGACCTTTATTTCCAAAATAATCAATCAAAGGTTGAGTTTTTTCTTTGTAAACAGCGAACCTTTCCCTAACTGTTTCTGGTTGATCGTCTGCACGTTGAATTAATTCTGCACCGCATTTGTCACATACATGATCGACTTTTGGTGGCACATATTTAATATGATAACCAGCACTACATTTCGGACACATCCTTCTTCCCGAAAACCGTTCAACAACAACCTCTTCAGGAACTTCTAAATTGATTACAGCAGTAATTTCTAAATCATTAATCGCTTCAGCTTGTGGTATTGTCCGTGGAAAACCGTCCAAAATAAATTTATCTTGATCAGCAATTTCTTCTCTGAGCATTTTGATAACTAAATTATCAGGAACTAAATTTCCAGCATCAATGTAACTTTTAGCAATTTTTCCTAATTCAGTTTCATCTTTAATATTTTGCCTTAACAGAACTCCTGTAGAAATCTGTTTTAAACCAAAATCTCTCTCTAATCTTTCTGATACTGTCCCTTTGCCAGAACCTGGCGGACCAACAATAATAAGTTTCATTTATAATCACCTAAGTTAACAAAAAACGCCCTCTTTAAAATAGTTTTTGGTTTTAACAAATTATATAAAGTACACTACAAAATAAACATTAGAGTAGATGTTTTCTAAAATATGATAACTAAAATCAAACACCCGTATAAACCTGTACATCTTAAAGCTATTTTGCACCCCCTTATCAATAAATGGTTTTTCAAAAAATTCAAAGATTTCTCATTACCACAACTTTACGGAGTAATGGAAATTCATCAAAGAAAAAATGTTCTGATCTCAGCACCAACCGGAGCAACAAAAACCCTTACTGGATTTCTTGCAGTCCTTAACGAACTGATAGATTCTGCAAAAAAACAAATTTTGGAAGATAAAGTGTATTGTGTTTACGTAAGCCCTTTAAAGGCACTTAACAACGACATCGCCAAAAACTTAATCGAGCCATTAAAAGAATTGGAAGAACTTAACAAAGATAAATTAGGGATTAGAATCGGTGTTAGAACTGGTGATACTACTGCTTACCAAAAACAAAAGATGTTAAAAAACGCTCCCCACATTCTAATCACCACTCCGGAATCCCTCGCTATCATGATCAATTCTCCAAAATTTAAAGAAAAACTCAAAAACGTGCAATGGTTAATCGCTGACGAGATTCATGCTATTGCCGATAACAAACGAGGGGTACATTTCAATTTAACGATGGAAAGATTGCAAAGAATTTCTCCAGGAATGTCAAGAGTTGGATTATCTGCAACAATCGCCCCTTTAGATGAAATTGCTAAATACCTTGTTGGTTATCAGGGAGAGGATTTAAGAGATTGTGGCATTGTTGATGTTCAGTTCATTAAAGAGATGGATTTGCAAGTTCTCAGTCCAGTAAAAAGTCTTGTTGAAACAGATTACATGATGAAACATAACAAGATGTATGAATTGATGGACAAACTTGTTCAGGAACATCGGACAACACTAATTTTCACTAATACGAGGGCAGCAACAGAACGAATTGTTCATAACCTTAAAGAAAGGTTTCCAAAAGAATATAATAATAACAATATCGCCGCACATCACGGCAGTTTAGGTAAAGAAGCAAGGTTCAAAACTGAACAAGACCTTAGAGAAGGAAATTTAAAAGTTGTTGTTTCCTCTACTAGTTTAGAATTAGGGATAGATATTGGTTATGTAGATTTAGTACTTTGTCTTGGCTCACCAAAGTCCGTTGCAAGATTCCTACAAAGAGCAGGAAGAGCTGGCCACCAGTTACATTCGACAGTAAAAGCAAGGGTTATTGTTATGGACAGAGACGATTTGATTGAATGTTCATTATTATTAAAAGCGGCAAAGGAACGAAAAATTGACCGAATCCATATTCCAATTAATGCGTTAGACGTTCTTGCGCAACACATTTACGGGATTGCAATTAACGGAGTAATAAGCATCTATGAACTCTTCCATTTAATCAAAAACTGTTACTGTTACCATGATTTAGTTTGGGAAGATTTTTTTGAAGTAATCAAATACCTTTCCGGCGAGTACGTTTCTTTAGAAGAACGATATGTTTATGCAAAAATATGGTACGATAAAGAAAACGGTAATATTGGTAAAAAGGGCAGATTAGCGAGAGTAATTTACATGACCAACATTGGAACTATTCCTGAAGAAACGTTTATCAGAGTTAAAGTGGGTGAACAAATTGTTGGCACGATTGATGAAGGGTTTTTGGAAAGGTTAAAACCGGGTGACGTTTTTGTTCTTGGCGGAAGTGTTTACATGTTTAAATTTGCTCGAGGAATGACTGCTCAAGTTTCTACTTCCGTTAATCGACCACCTACTGTACCTAGCTGGTTTTCAGAAATGTTACCATTAAGTTTTGATTTAGCGATGGAGATTAATAAGTTCAGATTTTTAATGGAAGATAAGTTTGTTCACAAATCTAGTAAAAGTGAGATTATTAAATTTATCAATAAATATCTTTACGTTGATGATAAAGCAGCTAATTCAATTTATCAATATTTTTATGAACAGTACAACTTTTCAGAGATACCATCAAATAAAAAAATAGTTATTGAAAAGTATTCTGACCGCGGGAGAAATTATGTCATTTTTCAAACTTTATTCGGCAGGAGAGTAAACGATTGTTTATCAAGATCCCTTGCTTACATCATTGGCAAATCACAACATCGTGATGTAGAAATCGGTGTTACAGATAACGGTTTTTATCTTGCTTCAGACAAATTGTTTAACGCTTTACGCGCTTTTGAACTGCTTAAAGAAGAAAATTTTCGTTTAGTTTTAGAAAACGCGATTGAACGGAGTGAAGTTCTTTCCAGAAGGTTCAGACACTGTGCTGCTAGATCTTTAATGATTTTAAGATCGTACTTAGGCAGAACAAAAAAAGCTGGCAGAATGCAAATTGGGAGCAGAATTTTGTTTAACGCTGTTAAAAGAATCAGTAACAATTTTCCAATTCTAAAAGAAGCACGGCGAGAAGTTCTTGAAGATTTAATGGATTATAAAAATGCACAATTAATTATTGACAGTGTTGTTAATAAAAAAATATCTGTTAAAGAAACAACTAACACTATTCCTAGTCCATTCGCTTTCGGGTTAATCGTTGGCGGTTATTCCGATGTTATTAAGATTGAAGATAAACAAGAATTTTTAAAACGGATGCATCAAACAGTTCTGGCAAAAATTGCTTTAAAGAAAGGTAAAAAACTTATCAAAGAAAAGAAGGAAGAATTTTCTTATTCCCAATTATGGGATGATCAACGTAAAGTGCAAGAAGATCGTAAAGACGCATATCAAGAAAAATTAAAGATGCAAATTTGGAACCTGAAACGTGTTCCAATTTATGCCAAGGAAGAACTGGTTAAATTAGTTGAAACAGGAAATATGAGTAAACGTGTCTGGAATGAGATTGAATCCCATCGAGAAGAT
>CAZQLW010000035.1:0-10041 GCA_964594395.1 uncultured Methanosarcinales archaeon
CATTGCACTAAAGGATTATCAAGTGTTCTTGCAATCCCACCAATTTCTAGAGAAAAAACTTTCTTTTCTAATCGACTCATTCTTCTTAAGTAACCTTCATCTTTTGCAGAGAATAAATAAATTTCTTCAGGATGAACTCTTGTTCTAAGTTCCGACATATTCCCATAAACTTTGCGCCATTCCATAATTATTGGTTTCCGGTCATTTGGATCACTGACTTTAGCTTTTCCAGATTTCCACCCGTTTGGCCAATGAATTACAGAAACGTCTAAATTATCATCCCTAAGATTCTTACGAACATCATATTTTAAAATTTCTCTTTCTACGACCCATTTACTTGGAGCCGGAACAATAATTTCATTTCCATCATAATCACAAGGAACTAAAAGTTGAGTAGGTTGATTCTCTTTACTAAAAGCTTCTAAAAAGTAGTCAATATTATGATCATTAATTCTAAAGTTCGGACAATAATGTGGTTCGTATGTCATTAAAAAAAAAAGAGTATAAAGGAATATAAAAAGATTGTGTAATTCTACTTACTACTTGCTGCTTGCCGTTCCAAGTCACGTTTCTTAGCAATAGCTGCACTTTTAGGATCACACTGATAAGCAGCAATGATCTCTTCAGCTAACGCATCTTCAAGTTTTTTCTTTTTATTGAACGATTTTGCTGCAGCACCCTGTGTCATATACCTTAAAGCAATATCAATCCTTCTCTGTGGAGCAACATCAACAGCTTTAGGATATCTAGCGCCTCCGTACTCAATAGCGATAACTTCTTCACGAGGTGCAGCATTCTCAATCGCTTTAACAAAAATTACTAAAGGATTCTCTTTAAGTTGAAGTTCACACTTAGCGAAAGCGTTTTCAATAACTTTCAGAACTTTATCTTTCTTACCAGTATTATGGCCAGAACTCATAAAATGTTTTTTACCCTTATGTCCAGCTCCCATTAACTTTGTTGCTAACCTTTCAACAATAAAAACGTTAGATTTATGAAACCTGTTACCTGCATACCTTGCTCCAGTTTTAGGCATAATTCTTGGTGCTAAAGTAATATAATTTATTAGTCCAGGATCAGTAACTTTAACGTCCCCTGCACTCCAACGGTTAAAAAATTTTATTTCTGTCATTTTTAATTGATTTACCTTCTTGCTTTCTCCAGTTTACCTTTCAATAAAGCATCTAGACTTTGATCATTAACTTTGAGTACTTGCCATCGAACACCAGGAATATCTCCTTTAGCTCTTCCCATCTTGCCACCAATACATTCAATGATAACTTCATCGTGTTCATTAATTAGTTTTTGGGCACCATCGCCAGGCATAAAAGCAGTTACTTGTTTCCCATTCTTAACAAGCTGGACACGAGCACATTTTCTCATTGCCGAGTTTGGCTGTTTAGCTTCAACTTGAATTTTTTCTAAGACGATAGCTTTTGCTTGTGAAGCGCCCTTTAATGGGTCAAACTTTTTCTTTAAAGTAGTCTTCTTTTTAAGCTTAAAAGTAATCCTTCTTTTCTGCAACTTTTTTGCTGCTTTTAATCCTCTTGACTTATTTGCCATATTTTTATTCCAAATTCTGTATTATTTATAAAGATAACGGAAAAGTTTTGCTTTTCCGGGATCTCTCAAAAATCTTTAATTTTTGTTAGATAACAGAAACAATCTTTTCATCAAACTACCTTTACATCCTTAATTGAAAAAAAGCGTTTTACCGCTCGATTAATCAATTTTAAATTTTTACTATCTCTACCAATTAGTAAACTTTTTGTTTTCCTACTTTGATCTTTAATAATTATTTCACCGTCCTCTTCAATAACTTCTTCAACTTTGAATGGATAAATAACGTTTCTAACAAACCTAATAATATCAGGATTATACTCGATAATTCTAACTTTTTTATTTAATTCCTGTTGAATTCGTTTTACATTAACAGCATTTTTTCCTACCGCTTTACCTAAATATCCAAACTCGACAATAAAATAAACTGTATCTGTATCATCCCATTTAAAACAATCTTTAACTTTAACTCGAGCAATCCTTTCAAGAATAGTGGACAAACCTAAAGTTTCCGAATCTAATCTCAATCTTACCATATTATTCTTTAATTGCTCCAATTACAGAAACAAAAAAGTTCTTTTTACAAAAAACACCCAATTCTTCATTATCTAAACCTAATTCAACTACTGGAAGATCAATTAATTTAGCATAATGTAAAATACTCTCTTTATTTTTTTGAGGACAATTACTAGCCAGAAATATTTTATCCAGTTTTTTTGCTTTGATACTTTTAAAAACATTTTCTGCACCAATAATGATTTTGTTCTCTTTAATTCTTTCTTTTAAAATTTGAATTTGTTCATCAATTTCTTTTTTCTTAGCCATTTCTTATTCACCGAAATTATTTCATTTTAGTTATCAAACCAGGTAAACCAGTACCAATTGGAACTGGCTGGTTAATCATTACATTTTCTACAACCGAGTTAAGGTAATCAACTTCACCTTCTAAAGCAGCATTTATTAAATGAGTAACAGGAGTTTCGAAACTTGCCCTCGCTAAAACACTAGCTTTTTCACTTACAACACCATAACGAGTAATTCCTCTAACTAATCCAGAACTACACATAATATCAACTACCAACATGATATGCCTAACATTAATATTTAATCCCTGAGCGTCAATAACTTTATACACTTCTTCCATGATAGCTTCTCGAGCAGCTTCAATACCTAAAACAGCGTACACTTCATGAATATCATTACTGGTGGTCCTTAGTTGATCAACTTCTTTAATGTCAAGAACACTTTTTAAATTTGTACCAGAAGTTAAAATCATGTATTCTTCTCCTCGTTTAACAGGTAAAACTTGGGTTATTTTTTTAACTCCTTTAACTTTAATTTTTTTAATTTTTTCTTTTAATTGATATAATGCTTTAATTTCTTCAGGTTTTCCTTTCTGTAAAAATGTAATCTCCTGATTGTTAGCAGTACTAATCGTAAACCCTTTTGCTTTAGTTTTGACCAATTTAATAACATCCTTAACAGTTAAACTTAAATCTTCCAAAAGGTCTTTATTCAAATTAATTTTCAAAGTTTGTTCAAAGATGTTTAAAGAATATTCAGTAACTAAATCTTGAAACAATGTTTCTTTAAGATTAGCAGCAAGTTTTCTAACACCTTCAATATTCTTATTGTGAGGACTTCGTAAAAAGATTTCCATGGTAGGAGTTTTAATTGTTTTACGAGCATCAAAAACTTCAATAATCCGAGGTAAACCAGTGGTAACGTTCAT
The DNA here is from genome assembly GCA_964594395.1 of uncultured Methanosarcinales archaeon. Classification (GTDB taxonomy): domain Archaea; phylum Nanobdellota; class Nanobdellia; order Woesearchaeales; family GW2011-AR9; genus CAZQLW01. The sequence goes on from CAZQLW010000035.1 coordinate 3,293, forward strand.
TTCTGCAACACCCGCAAAATGGAAAGTGTTCAAAGTCATCTGTGTACCTGGTTCACCAATACTTTCTGCGCTAACTAGTCCAACACATTCACCAGGATGAACTTTTGCAGCTTTAAAAGTTTGATAAACAGTTTCAACAATATTAATCAATTTATCTTTAGTAACATTACTGGGAACGTTTTCTTTAATTTCTGCAATTAATAATGGAGGTAACTTATCTGAATAACCATCAACTATTTTTTCATGTTCTGCTTTCATTTGTTCCCCTCCATAATACCTTGAATAATTCCTTTAATATCAATCTCACCATTCTTTGTCCGAGAAACGTCTGACCCATCTTCGCCATAAACAAATTGAACAATTTTTCCACTTGCATCACGTACAGAACTGTCATATTCAACTTTTAAATCTTGCATTGCATTAGATAATCTCCGGTAAAGATATCCTGATTTAGGAGTCCTTAAAGCAGTATCCATTAACGCGTCTCTACCAGTCATTGCACCAAAGAAAAATTCGTGAGGCGCTAAACCAGTTTTAAAATTATTTCTAATAAATCCTCTTGCCCGAGGACTCAAATCTCCTTTTTCAAAGTATGATAAAGTTCTATTTTTAAAACCGTGATCTATCCGTTTACCCCTTAATGCTTGTTGTCCAACAACTGCACTCATTTGAGCAATGTTTAACGGATTACCACGAGCTCCACATTGAGCTAGAGTAATTGCAGAACTAATTCTTGCTTGACGCATTGCTACATCACCGCTCTTGTTCCTAGCACGGTTAAGAGATTCTAAAATTCTTAATTCTAAAGTTTCTTTAACTGTTCGTCCAGGTAAAGGAGTTAATTTTCCACTTTCATGTTCTTCAATTAATTTTCTTACTTCTTCTTCAGCACCGTCAATAGTATTTTTAATTTCTTGATTAGTTTCTTCCATTAAGTCTAAATCACCTAAACCAATAGAAAAACCTCTTCGTGCTAAAACAGCAATACCCAATTGAGATATTTTTCCAAGAAGATCAGCAGTAAGTTCAGGGCCATAATTTTCAAACATGTTCCTAAACATTAAACCGCTTTCTTGTCCAAGATTTGCTTTGTCCATGAATCCTGATTTTAAAGATCCTTTAACAATTCTAACTTCATTACCAGCTTTATCACGACCAATAAAACTAAAATCTCTAGGTAATAATACTGAAAAAACTTCCCGACCGTCAACTTTATCTTTATTAGGTAAAGAGGAAAAATCAGTAACCCCACAAGAGTAAAGTAAATCTACGGCTTCCATCCTATTAAGGACTAACTCTTTAGTTAAAAGGTAATTACCAGTAATGGCATCATGAATACAACCAACAACACTTAATCCATAACGAGGACTAATTATTTGTGTTTCAACTGACATTAAAATTCTTGCTTCTGCACGCGATTCTTCGTTTTGAGGAACGTGTAAATTCATCTCGTCCCCGTCAAAGTCAGCGTTGTAAGGATGACATACAGCAGGATTTAAACGGAACGTTTTACCGGGTAAAACTTTTACACGATGACACATCATACTCATTCTATGTAAACTTGGTTGTCGGTTAAACAAAGCAATATCGCCATCAATAAGGTGCCTTTCAACTTTATAACCCTCTTCCAATTCTTCCATAATCTCTTCTTTAGTTTCGGGAGTAATAGATTTCCTTTTTCCATCAGGTTTAATAATATAATTAGCACCAGGATATTTTTTAGGTCCTCTCTCAATAAACTTTAACAAATATTCTTTATTCCAAGCAGTTACTCGTTCAGGAATAGTAAGGTTCATTGCCATAACACTTGGCAAACCAACTTCATTCAAATCAATCATTGGATCTGGACTAATAACTGTCCGAGCACTAAAGTCTGTCCTTTTTCCAGCCAAGTTATGTCTTAAACGTCCTTCCTTACTTTTAATCCGGTTAGTCAAAGTTTTAAGTACTTGACCACTACGATGTCTAGCTGGTGGTAATTGCGGGATTTCATTATCAAAAAATGTAGAAGTATGATATTGTAACAGGTCCCATAAATCTTCAATAATAACTTCTGGTGCACCAGCATTAATATTTTCAAATAAACGTTGATTAATCCTCACAATATCTCCTAATTTATGAGTCAAATCGTCTTCACTCCGTTCTCCAGATTCAAGAGTAATACTTGGACGCATAGTTACTGGAGGAATTTGTAAAACAGTAAGAATCATTTCTTCAGGTCTGAAAGTGTTAGCATACCCAAAAACTTTAAGATCATCGTCAGAAATTTTTTCTAACCTTGCCCTAACTTCAATAGGACTAATTCGCAGATTATCCTCATAAACATTGTACGGTTTTTCAAGTTTAATTTTCTCCTGTTTCTTTTCACAATGAGGACATTTTTCTTTAATTTTATACTTAGCAACAATCTCTTTAATTTTTCGCCTTCTTGCTTCAAACCCTTCATCTTCACCAATCTTGTTCAAATAAGTTAAATATCTTTTAATGTTAGCGTCAGGAATCAAAACACGAGCACAATATTTACAAGTTGACTTTAATAAATCTAAAACTTGTCGAATAAATTTAACATGAACTACTGGACGAGCAAGTTCAATGTAACCAAAATGGCCAGGACACTCTTTAAGTTTCTGTCCACAAGTTTTACATCTTAATCCAGGATCAATTACACCTAACCGGATATCCATTAAACCACCATCAACAGGATAACCTTCACGGTCATAAAGTTCAGGGGTAACAATTTTAGCAGAAGCTAAATCTGTGATTTGTTTAGGTGAAAACATACCAAAAGTGATATTGCTTACTTTTTTATGAACTTCTCGATTCATTTTTTTACTTTCCTCAATATTTTGTTTTTAAATCTATTTTTGGATAGATGTTCAAACTTCTAATTTCGTCCAATAATAATTTAAACGCGTAACTCATTTCAACATAATTAATGTCAACATCTTCGCCACACATTAAACAATATTTTCTATTTTTGTATTGATCTTCTACAGCTACTAAACCGCACTTCTCACAAACTGGAAGAGCAATCTTATCTGAATCAAATCTTTCTTTTAATAATAATGAAGCTCCATGAGCAACAAAAGTATCTTTTTCCATCTCTCCAAGTCTTAAACCGCCTTCTTTAGCTTTACCTTCTGTTGGTTGTCTTGTTAATAACTGGATTGGCCCTCTTGCTCGAGATTGAATTTTGTTAGCTACCATATGTCTTAGTCTTAAATAATACATGTTACCAACATAAATCCTTGCCAACATTTGTTTACCTGTTCGGCCATCATAAAAGACTTCTGTTCCGTCTTCTCTAAAACCTAAACCTAACAATTCTTGCCGTAAAGCTTTTTCTGGTTCTGCTTCAAACAATGTTCCGTCAACAAGTCTTCCTGATAAAGCACCAACTTTAGCACCAACTAATTCAATTAAATGAGACACGGTCATTCTTGAAGAAATTCCGTGCGGAGTAAAAATCAAGTCAGGAACAATTCCTGAAGAAGAAAATGGAATGTCTTGTGGAGGCACTAATATTCCCACAACACCTTTTTGTCCGTGTCGGGAAGTAAACTTATCACCAATCTCAGGAATTCTTTCGTCCCTTAATCTTACCTGAACTAATTTATTTCCTTCTTCATTCTCAGTGATTGCCACAAAATCTGCAATACCCTTCTCGCCATGTTTTAAAGAGATAGAACTTTCTCTCCTAATCGCTGCTGAAAGGTTATATTCATCTAAACTACTCAAAAATCTTGGTGGAGAAGTTCTCCCAATAATAACATCCCCTTCAGAAACTTTTGCTTCTGGATGAATGATCCCGTCACCTTCAATATGTTTATAATCAGTTTCACTCCGATAACCTTTAACGTCTTTATCAGGGATAGATATTTCGTCAATTAATCCACCAGCATACCTTAATTCTTCAGTACTTACAGGACGGAAATAAGTGCTTCTTGCCATTCCTCGTTCTATGGAACCACGGTTTAAAATAACCCCGTCTTCCATATTATAACCATCATAACACATTACTGCCACGACCATATTTTGTCCACATGGATGTTCAGCATAATCAATAACTTCGTGAAGTTTAGTTTTAACTAAAGGAAATTGTGGATAATGAAGTAAATTTGTATCCATGTCCATCCTTAAATGATAATTAGCAGCATAAAAACCTAGAGCTTGCTTTTGATTTTTACTACCAATAATTAAACGAGAAGGTTGGTTATAATTACCGTGTGGAACTAAAGAAGTAATAACTCCACTAATTGAACCGGGAGTAATTTCTAAATGAGTGTATTTTTCATTAAGATCGGCTTCACTACTAGCAACAAGAATGTTCTCTTCTTCACCAGCATCTAAATATTCAATAACTCCTTGTCTAATTAAGTCAAACCAAGTAATTTCACCATCTTCTAACTGTTTAATGTGTTTCTCAGTCAATAATGGTTTACCTTCTCTTACAATAATTAAAGGTCTTCTTGCCCTTCCTTCATCCGACATTAAAGATACTTCGTTCGCTTCATCATTATAATAAACGTTAAGTTCTTCAGATAATGCGCCTTTTCTTCTCTGATCCTTAACATTCTCTACAAATAAGGTTGCATCTTCAACCGTACCAATATATTTTGAATTTAAATAAACGTCTGCCATTTTATTTTTGTTGGGCCACTTCTTTCAGGCCTAAATTTTTTATTTTTTCTAATACTTCTTCCTCTGCAACACCTTGTGAAATTGAACATAACATTGCCAAATTCTTCCTTAAACCAATTGGTGTCCCTTCTGGAGTTTCAACTGGACATAATCTACCAATATGAGTACAATGTAATGCTCTTGCCTCAAAATTTTCTTGTGAACTTGATAACGGACTAACAACTTTTTGCAAATGAGAAATCATTGCTAAATAGTTTGATCTGTCCATTCTTTGCGAGACTCCTTGTCTTCCACCAACCCATTCACCAGTAGCCATTGAAGAATATAAACGAGAAGTTAATAGTTTATCCCTAATAATAACTCTAATTGAAGGTAATTTTCCTCTCTTAATAATTCTTTGAAAATTGTAAAGAATGTCCCCAACTAAAATTTTAAAATTAACCCTAAAAAGGTCAATTAATAAATCGCCACTTAATCTTATTCTTTTATTCATGTAATGGTCTTTATCATCAGTAGAACGAACACCAGCACCAATATCAACATATTTTTTTAGCATTTTACAAAGATTTCTAGCTTTTACCATTCTCATCTCTGTATCCATCCCAATATTGGGGAAAAGATATTTATCAAAAATTTCTCTAGTACGTTCCTGACGAACTTCTTTTGATTGAGCAATACCTATCCTTCGAGCAATATAATCAATAGCATCATCTTGAGTTTTAATGTCAACAAATTCAAACAAATTCAAAATAATTTCTTCATAATTCTTTTCATCAGAAACAGCTCTCATTATTTCTTCATCTTTCAATAGTCCCAATGCTTTAAGAACAACAACAACAGGCATATTTTTTACTCTCGTAAAGGACATATAATAAATTCCATCTTTTTTTCTTTCAAATGAATGAGGAATTTTATAAGATCCTTTTGCAGCGAAAAAACGCCCCATTAAATTACCTTTAACATTTTCAACCATAAAATTGTTAGCAGATAAATCTTCAACATTAACAATTATCCGTTCAGTACCATTAATAATAAAGTAACCACCAGGATCAGTAGGATCTTCACCATGCTTAATCAATTCTTCTCTGCTAATACCAGTCAAATGACAATGTTTACTTTTCAACATGATTGGAATTTTCCCAATTTCTGCGACAAAGTTTTCTCTCTGTACATCGTTAATAAAAGTACTAACTTCCATATAAATAGGGGCGTAATAAGAAATTTTTCTCAACCTTGCTTCCATTGGATAAATTGGCCTTTTACTACCGTCAGCTTCAGTAATTTCAGGTTTTCCAACAGTAATTCTACCAAAACGAATTTTAAATTTTTCAATATTATGAGGAATAATAGCGGGTTCAGCTTCTTTATTTTCTTCAATTACTTCCTGTAACCCTTTATCAAAAAATTTATTGAAAGATTGAATATTACTGTCGACAAACTTTTTGTCTTCAAAATATTTTTTTACTAATATAGATTTATCCATTTTTATATCCATTTTTAATTTCCTAACCGTCAATAACTACACGATAATAAGTGGTAACACCAGCTGTTCTGCTTACTCTTTCAATTTTAACAACATCTCCGGATTTAACGTTCAACTTATTAATTCCAGCATCGTCTTTCAAAATTCTAGGAAGTCCTTTAACTTCAATATGATAATTTTCACATAACTTTTTAACTTCAGAATCACTTAATTTAGTATGTTTAGGTACTAACCGATGTTTAATAACGTCAAAAGCCATTTTTATTTTTTATCTCCTTTATGATTATGATGATTATGAACGGGCCGGAAGGGATTTGAACCCTCGACCGCCTGATGACCTCAGCCATGAAAATATATGTTCTTTCTGACTTAAAAGTCAGGCGCTCTATTCCCCAGATAACAACTTTCGTTGTTAAGTTCCAGGCTAAGCTACCGGCCCGTGACTCGCCCACATCAATGATGTGGACTTGTTTTTTACGCCCTGGCCGGGACTTTCAGTGATCATGATATCTCATCAACCATCTTCGAACCCGGGTCGAAGCCTTTCTAAAACTGATCCCACATTATTGCGTACCGTTCAACAAAGTTGAATGGTACCCGCGGTTGCGTGTGAACCGAGCGTAAC
>CAZQLW010000036.1:0-9747 GCA_964594395.1 uncultured Methanosarcinales archaeon
ACTTCAGAATATAGCATTAGAATTGGTATTTATCTTTGGAATAACTAACATTATTTTTTTATTGTTAGTATATTTCTCCTGCAGATGTATGGGTGGTGCAAAAGTAACTCAGAAATTGTTTAGTAAAGTTTGGTATCAGAAATTCTATTCTAAACATTGTTATTTCTGGTGGGGATTCTTTTTATCAGTAATTTTGCATACAGCCCTTGCTTTCTACCTGTTTGGAATACCTTTTTAATTTTTATTTTTTTATTTCTATTCCCTTTTAACAAACAATCCGCACCAACACATTGCTTTTCTATCATCAACAGGTTTCAACCAAGTAGAATGAGTTTTAAAATTACAAGGACAAATCAATTCAATATCTTTTTCCCGAGTCCCGTCACGTAACCTGCAAGGACACAATTTCAAACCAAACTTTTTCTCGTTAACAAAAACCCCTTCAATAATTGTATCAACATGCGCTTTATCTGGATTGAGAATAAAATCATTTCCCTCACAAAACTTAGACCAAACTGCCCTCAACTGTTCAGCATCCATCCTAAAAACCCATCAAATTCTTAGCTTCTTCTTTATCAATCCCAACATAAGCATTTTCAGCCTGACATGTAGGACACTTTGCTGGTCCAGCATTGCCGAAATGTATATCACTACAAACATTACATCTAAAAAAATTTTTATCAACCATTTTACTTACCTCCTTTAGCCAAATATTTGGCCGCTTTTAATAAAGCAATGCAAGCAGTCCCTGCAGAAATAACATATTGATATTCGTGAACAGAAGAACAATCACCGGCAGCATAAATTCCCGGAATGGATGTTTCTGTACTACAATTAACAACAATGTGTCCGTGATCATCAATATCCAACAAACCTTTTCCAAAATCGGTGTTTGCCACTCGACCAATCTCAACAAACACCCCTTGCACTTTCAACTCTTTTACTTCTTTGTTAACTTCATATTTCATTCCAGTAACAAATTTGTCTCCAAAAACTTCTGTAGTATTTGCATTATAAATAATTTCAACTTTAGGATTTTTCTTTACACTCTCTTGTAAATATTCATGTGCAGTAAGTTTATCTCCCCGAACAACAAGATAAAGTTTGTTAGCAATTTTATCCATGAAATCTACCGCTTCCATTGCAGAATCGCCGCCACCAATAATTGCCACATCTTTTTTAGTAAATAATGGCCCGTCACAAATTGCACAATACGTAACTCCCTTCTTCTGAAATTTATCTTCACCAGTAACTCCTAATTTTCGAGGATGAGAACCAGTACAAAGCAAAGCTGTTTTTGTAAGATAATCTCCTTTACTTGTTTTCAATAGAAAATTTCCATTTTTCTTCTGAATTTTCTGTAAAATAGTGTTGGTTTGAACTTTAACTTTATTAAATTTTAATTGCTCTTCCATCTTACCAGAAAATTCCACACCGGTAGTTTCTTTAATTCCCGGATAATTAAGAACCTCTCCGGATTCCATAAACTGACCGCCAAACTTATCTGCAATAATCAAATAATTCATTTTCTTACGAGCAGCATAAATCGCAGCAGTACAACCAGCTATACCTGCCCCAACAATAATCGTTTCATAAATATTTTCAGTCAACTTGACTCACCCCATTTGACACTTCATTCAGAATATTTCCTTTTTGTATGTTAGCGCCCTGACGTAGTCGAGGCACACGAGGAAGACAAAGTCTGACTCGTAATAAGTGCCGTGCCCTAACATACAAATTATTTTTATTCTGAATGAAACTATTAATTTGTAATATCATCTTATCAAAGACTTAATTTCTTTAAGAATATTTGTAGAATCAAGACCATACTTCCGCCATAACTCTAAAGGTTTACCTGATTCACCAAATTTATCTTGCATGCCAATTATTTTGCATTTAACTGGATAGTTCTCAGATAATAATTCAGTAACCGCACTTCCCAAACCACCATAAACTTGATGATCCTGAACAACTAAAACTTTTCTAGTCTTACGAACAGATTTCAATATAGTCTCACCATCTAACGGTTTAATAGTGTGACAATTAATTATTTCTGGTTTAAATCTCAACTCTTTACAAGCTTTAAACACTTCTGTCAAAATCGGACCAGAACCAATAATAGTAATTCTTTTACCCCTCTGTAAAACTTGTGCTTTACCAATTTTAAACGCGGATGTTTTTCTCGTCAAACCTTCAAACTTTGCTCTGTGTAAACGCAAATAAACTGGACCTTTCAATTTGGCAGCAGCTTTAGTTGCTTTAATCGTTTGATTATAATCGCAAGGTTCAATAATGTTCATTCCTGGCAAAGAACGTAAGGCAGCAACATCTTCTAAAGCTTGATGGGTTGCTCCATCTTCGCCAGTTGCTAAACCGCAATGTGTCGCTACTAATTTTACATTAGTTTGATTGTAACAAACAGAAACCCGAATTTGATCAAGACAACGCATCGGCACAAAAACACCAAAAGAACACGCAAAGGGAATCTTTCCTTCCAATGCTAAACCAACAGCCATGGAAACCATGTTTTGTTCTGCCACTCCTGCCTGAAAGAATCGTTTTGGATATTTCTTAATAAAAGCATTAAGTTTATTTGAATCAACTAAATCCGCTGATAAAGCAACTACTTTCTTATTCCTACCTAATTCAGCCATTGCTTTTCCATATCCGGACCTTGTTGAGTTTTTTTCTTTCATTTCCTTCTCATAATCCTCTCTCTTTCCTCATTCAATTCTCGTAAAGCCCGAGCAGCATCTTCTGCTTTCGGCGCTTTTCCATGCCAGCTAAATTGATGTTCCATGAAACTTACTCCCTTCCCAGGAATGGTATAAGCAATAATACAAACTGGCTGTTTAATTTTCTTAGCTTTTTCAATAGTAGAAATTATCTGTTTGAAATTATGACCATTAATCTCAAAAACTTTCCAATTATGTGCTTCATATCTCTCTTTCAAATTCTTCAATGGCCAAACATCTTGTGTATGACCAGAAATTTGAATATTGTTTCTGTCAATAATATTAATCAAATTACTTAACTTATACTTAGCAGCTGCATTGACTGCTTCCCAAGTAGAACCTTCATCATGCTCACCATCAGAAGTAACACAATAAACAGTATGTTTCTTTTTATCAAGTTTACCAACTAAAGCCATTCCGACTGCCGCGCCTAACCCCTGTCCAAGAGATGCAGTTGCCAACTCTATTCCAGGTAAATCTTGCCGCGAAGGATGTCCTTGTAATCTTGTTCCTAATTTTCTAAGTGTTAATAACTCTTCTTTTCTAAAATATCCTGCTCGAGCCATTGCTGCATATCTAACAGGGCAAACATGACCGGGAGAAAGAATTAATCGATCCCTCTGATCCCAATTAGTCTTTTTTGGATTATGTTTTAAAATATTAAAATATAAAGCAGTAAAGATATCTGCTAATCCAAGAGGACCACCAGAATGACCAGAACCAGCATTAGTTAACATAATCATTAAATCTTCTCTGACAGTATTAGCCATCAGTTGCAAATCTTTGATTTTAGTTAACTTTTTCATCTCAACCTCTTTTTTGAATGTAATTCTTAAAAGAGGTAAAAAGGACTTTGTCCTTTGCTTACCTCTTTTAGTACTATTAAATATTATTAATTAATAAATGTTATGTCATTTAGCTTGTTTCCATAAGTTATCAAAAAAAGCTTTGAAGCTTTTAGCAATTGGTTCATTATAAATATGAACACAATGAAGTTCGTCTTCTTCATAAGTCAAAAGCAAAACATGATTATCAATAATATCAACAGCTGCAGGAGAAACGGATTTCAAACATTTTGCTTGAAGATGTTTTAGTTTTGACAACTTTTTATAATAATCTGACTTATTCTCAACAAAAAGATATTTTGCTTTCTTTTTTTTTGCTTCAACTTGTTCTTTAGTTATGTGCCACCAAAAATTATTAAATTTAGCTTTTTTATCCCCTCGCAAACCCATCGCCATTACTGGTTCTTGAGCAGAAGCAAATAATTTTTCAACAAGTGGTTTTATTGCCCTTGTTCCAATAAGTGTTTCAGATGAAAAAGCAGGTGATTCTTGAATTGATTTTAATTGAGGTAAGATTTCAACAAACTTTTCTTCTTTTTTAACCAGTTCATTTTTTTGTTCATCAATGTAATCAATAATTGCCTCTGGATTAGTAGCTTGGAAATGTTTCACTCCATTAATATTACTAATACTTACAAAACCTCTTTTATACAATTTATCAAGAGTTTCGTAAATCTTACCACCAGAAACTTTAGCTTCTGAAATGATCTTAGAACTCGTTGAATTTCCAATCTTAAGTAAAGCAATGTAAACTTTAGCTTCATTTTCTGTTAGTCCTATTTCCTGAAATAGTTTTTTGTACATATATCTTACCACTAAGTGGGAGGGAGTATTTAAATATTTCGCCAAATAATATATTAATAAAATGAATGATACAACTTATTTCAGAGATTATAAGCCAATCGAAGAAGATTTAGGTACAAAAACCAACGATATAATCACGGCCACATCAACCCAACAATATACTAAAAATACTCCCGAAAAAGAACAGGGATCTTCACTTTTTGATTTTTTTAGAAAATCTTCTGTTGGGGCTTTATATCGAGTTGGAGCTGCTCATGAAGAAGCTTTTGGTGAATCAAAAGCATTTAAGTGGTTTTCAGAGTATGTAGCTCATCAAGTTGTTGATGCTAAAAGAAGTGAAAAAGCTGTAATGGTAAATGCTTTAAGACATTTGTATGCAAAAGCAATGTAGGAGTATTTTTTTTTCTAATTTTTAACTTACTAAAGATATTAATGGAGTATTTATTAAATTGATTAATCTAACTTGTTCTGCTATATAGTATAAAATCAGTGTTTCTGTTCCATGAGAATTTCTCATTTTTTCATGAATGTTATTGTAAAGAGAATCAATTGCTTCTTTATTAATCTCTTGAATGATTTTAATCTCTTTTTTTGAAAGTGCAGAATAAAGTTTGTTAAATAGTTCTTTTACTAAACTAAATGTTTCATTGGTTCTTTTAGAAACTTTCTTAGGTTTATCTTTATCTAAAATTTCATATAAATGTAAAAGACTATATTGGACGTATAATAATTTAACTAAGAATTCCCAACGGTAAATTAGTTTATCATCAGATAATCTTTGTTTTACGTAAGCTCTACGACAAAAGTTATTATATTGGTTTACTTTTTTAGTGAAATTAATAATTTGGTTAATATTTTCATAACTGTTGTTTGATAAATCATCTTCAATTAAATTAAATGTTTCCTTAATCATAAAAAATATTCTGTTAAAAATTACTTCTATTTTTTCTTCTACTGGTTCAGATACACTTTCTGCAATTAAAATGTTATCTTTATCCTCTACAACTTCAAATCCCCAGAAGTAATTGTCAATAATAGAATTAGTAACTCTTCTTTGTTTAATTGTTTTATATTTTATTATAATTTTATTATATCCTGACCAGTATAATGCGTTTAGAAATGGTCTTAAATGAAACTCTTTATCTGAAGTTAGGTTTACTTTAATCTCTTTTTTTATTTCGTTAGGTTTAGCAGAAATCAATAAATTTCCATCAATTTCAGAAATGTCAACTTCTTCACTAGGTTTAAGATTTAATGATCTAATCCAATTAATCGGTAGAGTTAATGTGTACGCTTCTCCTTGTTTGATAAGTTTTCGTTTCATATCTGGTTTAAAGTTAAGTTTCTATTTAAATCTTTCTGAAAATAATAGTAATAATAGTATTAATAGTAAAAATGTTTAAATCATCAGAACTTACTTACTCTCAAGTAACAAAATGGAAGATAAGAAATTAATTAACATATTGTATGAACAATCTCAAGCAGATGAGATTTCTGCTAAATATGCTTTAGATTGCAGAATGACTGCTGGGTTAATTAGAGGTGGCAAAGCTAAGCAAGAAGATGTAGACCAATTAGCTAAATCTTTAGAACCAATTCCTACTTATGGTGAAATGCGTGAGTTAATTGCTAATAATCCAATTGCTCAAGCTTTGGAAAAAGTTGAAAATTATTTTGGTGAAAGTTTGTTTAAACCAGCTTTATTTGATTATGTTCGTGGTCAAATAAGTTTAGATACTTTATTAGATGGAACACAGGGACATTTAGTTAGAGAATCTAAAGGACCAGGAAATGTAGTAACCACTTTTCAAAATAAACAAGCAGCAATTTTGGCTAATCTTGGTGCAGAAGTTTATTTTATGGCTTCTGATGAAGATCAGGCTAATAAAAATGAGAGATTCTTTTTCAATCTTGCTTACGAGTTAGATGATGGTGATATTACTTTAGAAGAAGCTTGGATAAAAATTAACGATTATGATTTAAGAGGATAAAAAATGAAATCAATAAATAGAAATTCAAGAAGTTTTAAAGGATTATCTGACGAAGAATTACAAGATTTAACTAGAGTTGTTCTAGAAGATTTTCCTGAAGATAGTAAGGTCAGCGATCTTAGAATTGAAAGAGATTACTTTTCTAATGATTATATCATTGATTACGCACCTTTAGGAAAAATGTTGAAGTATCGTAAATTTTTAGATACGCCACCATGTTAGGAGAAGAAAAAAATGAAAAGACAAAAATCAATTAATGAACTTTTAGGTAAAGAAGATAATACTAATGGAAAAAGAGACTTTGTTGTCTCAAGGAATAATTCAGTTGTAGCAGTTTATGTAGTTAATCCAGAAATTCTTGCTTATGATGATGCAAGTCAAAGAGGAAAACCATTCTTATTCTATGTTGGTGGTCATGAACAAAATGTTTCTGCAAGACACATGACAGATGGTATGGCTGGTTTTCGTCCTTATGTTGGCAAACAAGTTGAACTTGAAAAATTGTTAGAGGGTAGAGATTGTTCTAGTGAGCTGCCACAAACAGTTAACATTAACGGCGAAGAAGTAAGTAAAAGTCGTTTATGTGGGGCTCGTGTACCTTTTTCAGGCGGCGTTTATCATGAACAAGATGTTGAAAAACAAAGAAGAAGTCAAAAATCAATTACTCGTTTAGATTATGATAAATTCATGAACCAAGTTCTTCCTGCTTATGAACAAAAAAAGTTGCAAGAACAAACTTTAGGTTATAAAGTTAAAAGTTTCTTAAGAAAAATTAGAAGTTGATGAAAAATGACATTAGATAAAAGAGTCTTAGAAAAACTTTCAAGAGAAGAAAATGCAGAAGATTATATTGCACTATATAAAAAACTGGATTTGGCAGTTGCAGAAGATGTAAAGATTGATTATTGCTGTGATGGATTTGAGATCTCTAGAGAACCTGATGAAAATGGAGTAAGGGTTGAAGCTGTTCTAATGGCTGACCTAACAGATAGTCCAAGTGCTTATATTAATCTTTATACGAATTTTGATAGTGAGAAAAGTAACAATATTTTTGAAGCAAAAAATAGAATTAGGTTAGCGGGCGAGAAACTTGAAGATTTTTGTGATGATTATAGTATGAGGTGTATGGGGCAGGATTTTGAGATTTATACTTCAGATGAAATAATAAGATTTGATTATTATCTCCCGGTTCCAGTAAATGATGAAGATTATTTTATGAAGATTTTAGAGGGTTTAGGTTTCTTAAAAGGTGAATCCGAAAACAACTCCTCTGAGAAAAATGTAGTTGATGGACGAGAACCAATTACTGTAGAACGATGGTATAGGGAGACTTTGGAAAAATATGGCCTTCAAGCAGAATTCTTAGATCCAATATCTAGCGGAATATGTTATCATAATGTTAAAACAGTATGTACAATTAACCATCCAGAATTAATACTTCATTTGAAATTTTACCATACTAATGAATGTTCTGTCGAAGGAGAAAGTGAGTTTTGGACTCTTTTGTATGCTGGGATACATAAAGATCTTATTATTAATCAGAAAAATAAAAATCCCGGTTTTTTGGAAGAATCAGAAGAGTATGATGTACTGCTTGATCAAGCCAGAAAACAAAGGGTTGCTAATGCTCAAGGAGTAGACTTGATCAGATTATTAAATTTAGAGATGGATCATGAAGGCAATTATGATATTGGAAGATTTGATGCTGTTGATCCTTCAGATACAAAAAAGTTAGAAGAACAATTTCTGAAACCTTTGTCTTTATACTTGAAAAAACAGGAGTTACTAAAATGACATTAGTTGATAAATTGTATTCACTTGGTGTAGGATTAGGCAAACGGAGTGATTTTTTTACTCTGGCAATTATGTCAACAGGTGCAGGGGGAAGTGGCACTATGTTTGTTAAAGAGGCAATCAAATATTTTTCTGAAGTTAATGCAATTACAGAAAAGGTTTACTCAATGGCTGAAAATGTTACGCCAGAAATTACTGCTGAAGCTAATTTACTAATTGATCAAGTATCAATAAATCCTATGGCAAGTTATGCTATTGCGACTGGATATTTGGTGGCTTTTGCAACAACATACGCTGTTAAATTAGGCAATAAAAATAATGAGGATTAAAAAATGATAAATAAGAAAATAGCAACATTAACAGCAGCAGTATGCTTAGCTTTAAGTGGAATGACTGCTTGTAATTCAAATTATAGAACTAATGAAAAAGTAGCACGTGCTACAGGAACAGATTATGATCTAGCTCGTGTAATTGAACCTAAAGTTTGTGAAACTAAACCGGAAATGAAACTTGAAGGTAGAGATTTACTTCCTGTTCTTTATTGTAACGATAAAATTGGTAGACAAGTAGCTTGCAGACCAGGAGATTCTAAGAATGGGATTGATGCAAAATGTTACTTTTTAGACTTTAGTAATTAAGAAAAATGTTAGATAAAAAAATTGCAATTGTTGAAAGTGGAATCTGTTTGTTAAGAGAATATGCATTTAGAGATAGTGCTTTGGATCAGTTAGGTCTTCCTAAAGAAAACATTTCTGTTTATTCTAACATGGAATCTGAACAAAGAGGATTAACTGAACAGAAAGAAGATTTGATAATTCTTTGGGATCCGCTTTTGGCAGGGTTAACTTTAGAAAATGGAAATAGTTTGTATTCTCACAAAGCAACAGAATATTTAATTGAAAAAATACGTTCAGAAGGAGTAAATACAGAAACGCCTATTTTATGTTGTTGTCGTTTATGGAGAAGTACATTACCTGTTAGACTTCGTGAAGCTGGTGCTAATGACGTTCTGTTTAGAGATGATATTCGTCCAGAAAATTTTTGGAATTATGTTAGCAACAAATATTTTGATTCAGATGGAGGAATAGTTGGCAATAATTTAGATTATAGAGGAAAAGCAAAAAGATGGATTCATTTTTCTAATAGCAATAAAGAGATAATTGATTTAGTAAGTAATCTTTTTAAAGAATTTGGATTAAAATATTTTATTAAATCTAGGATACATTCTGGTTTTGGCAGTAAAAAGGTTCAATATGAAGTAAAGATTTATAACTTCAAAGATATTTTTTACTTTTACAAGAATATAAATTTTTGTATAGCAAGAAAACAAAAGAAATTAAAAGAAGTGATCCAATCATACGATAGTTATCCTAAATCATTGTTTAATAGAGCAAAAGAACTTCATAAAAAAATGGGATATAGAAAAGTAGCTAAAGAAATTGGTGTTCCAAATGGGGTTGTTTATGGTTGGTTATTTAAGAATAATCAAAAACAGATTTTAGATTTGGAGGTGTAAAAAATGACAGAAAAAAAAGTTAAAATATACTCGACAAAGACCTGTCCTTGGTGTAAGAAAGC
>CAZQLW010000037.1:0-5929 GCA_964594395.1 uncultured Methanosarcinales archaeon
TTTTTGCAGTTCCACTTCCTACTCTTACAAATTCTGTTGTTAAGAATTGTTGTAATGTTTTTGCTGGAGTAGTTTCCAACATTTTGATAAGTCTTCCCAACTCTACTCCGTACGGATGTGGTTTAATTTCTTTAACTTCTGCAGGTAAATTTTCAGTAACTCTTGGAAAGATAAATTGTTCTGCGTTAGGATTAGTATAAATTAATGTCAAATGCGGATTAACGATTGCTGTTTCTTTTAGATATTCATCAACTGACTGTTTTCCTTTCAAATAAGCCCCTTCCATATCAATTTCTATTTTCGTTCCATGAACTTTCTCGTCCCATTCAACTGTTTCACTTGAAACAATGTCTGGATTATTTGTTTGAGTATTAATTTTAAGTTTAATTTGGGTCGCAGGTTTATTTTTTCCTGTTTTAGAAGTAATTAAAGCGGGTTTCCCTGTAGTTAACTGTCCGTAAAGAAGTGTTGCTGAAATTCCAATCCCTTGTTGTCCTCTTGTTGATGATAATTTATGAAATTTGCTTCCGTATAAAAGTTTTGCAAAGATTTTTGGAATTTGTTTTTCAACAATTCCTGGTCCATTATCTTCAACAATCATTCTGAACCGATCATCTGAAAGTTGAATTAGTTCTACGTTTATATCAGGCAGAATTCTTGCTTCCTCACATGCATCTAGTGCATTATCTACTGCTTCTTTTACTGCAATTAATAACGCTTTTCGAGGATTATCAAACCCTAACAAATGTCTATTCTTTTCAAAGAATTCCGAAATACTAATTTGCCTAGCTTTCTTTGCTAATTCTTCTGCACTCTTCTGAACCATGTTTTTAAAGAATAAGGAGACGTTTTTTAAAGGTTTCCAAAATGTTTGATTTATTTTGAAACAAAAAGAAATTGATAATTGCAACTAATAATCTCTTTACCCAAACATAATTTCTTTCTTCTTTTTCTCTAAGAATTTGTAAACTGTCCGGTGCATTGCACCATCAATCAACATCCCAATAGCTTGTCTAGCCAAAGCTGTCCAAACAACCTCACCGATAATCCCTACCGTTTTACCATAAACAGAAATGTAAGTGTTAGTTAACCGTTCAATTTCTTCCCTAGCTTTACCACCTTTACCAATAATTCTACTTTTTAACCTTAACATCACGTTCTTATTTTTACCGGCAACATCTTTCAGTTCAATAAGTTCTAATGCGTAATCTTGTTTAGTTAACAATAATGCAACATCTGGATTAAATCCACGAGCAATAGCTTTAACAATTTCCTTCGCAGTATATAACTTGATCCCATCATTTCCAATAATGGTAACATCACCATCTTTAGAAATATCAAGTTCACAATCTGCTTGTTCTTCAACCTTCTTCTTAGTTTCTCCTTTAGTTCCAATAAGTACCGCTATCCGTTCTTCAGGAATTTTCAAATCGTAAGAAAATTCATCTCCAGTTGGTTGTTGTTCTTGGTTTTCTTCCATCTTATTTATTTTTTGACCTTTACTTTTTAATTTTTTCCACTATTTCTTCAATATTTGCTTTCACGCCTAACTTCTTGAAAAAACTAACAATGTTCTTCACATCCCTGATTAACAATTCTTCTGAATTTGGAGTTTTAACTAAAGTTGCTTGAGAGAAGTCGATTATTACAGGTTTATCATCATAATTCAAGATATTAAATGAAGATAAATCTCCATGAACAAGGCCAACTTTATACATTTTTTTCATTTCTTTAACAACATCTGTAAAAAACTTTTTAGGATTTTCTGGATAAGCATCCTTTAATGGAGGTGCAGGATTATCATCGCCAATAAACTCTTCAATCAGAATGTTACTTCTCACGGCAATAGTTTTTGGGACTTTAACTTTACCTCTTTCTGCTTTTAACAAATTCTTATATTCACGTTGGGTCCAAGCAAAAATAATTTCTCTTCTTCTGTTACGTAAAAAATCATATCTTGGATCTTGTTTAATGTATTGAAACATCCGTTTAAAATCGGCATTTTGAACCCGATATATTTTAATGATAACTTTTTTCTTCCCGCGTTTAGCAATAAAAACGTTACTTTCTTTACCTACAAAAAGAGGACTAATTAGTTCATCGAAATAACTTCTACTTTTAAGTTCAAACAAATTTCTATTAGTGAAAGTGTCAAAGACACCTTTATCTGTCCTGAAACGTTCCTGCGATGTTCTAGTTACCATTTAAGATCATTATTAGTTTAACCTTTATATAGGTTATCAATAAGAATCAGTAAATTTTAACTAACTAAAACAAAAAACTTCACAAAACCTTTAAAAACAAAGAAAACTTTCTTAAAAAAGAAAGAGGTGATAGTGATGGTTAAAAGAAAGAGAAATAAAACTAAAAAAATCCATTCTAGATCAAAAAAAAGTAAAATTAAACAATGGCACGCTGTTCCATTAAAAGGAAGTTTTATGCTGACTGCAATTTTAGGATTATTAATTTCCATATATTGGGTTTATCCACAAAGTTCTAATTACGGTGTTACGTTTGTAATAATTTTTGGAGCAATGTTCATCGCTTCAATGATCAGTATGACTAAAGCGCCAATAATAAATCAATGAGGTAAAATAATAATGGTAAAAGAAAGAAAGGTTTCCTGGGCTTTCCCTTACAAAAGCTTTATGTTTATGAGGTTAGAGACAGTAGTTGTAGCAATCCTGGCTGTTTTAATATTTTTTTCCTCCTTCATGAGTTTTGACCAACAATGGTTTCATGGAATACTTTTTACAGTAATATTTTTAGTACTTTATGGATATTTATCTTACATCATTCAAAAATTTAGAAAAGTGCATGAACATTATGAAATTAATAAAACTCATTTAACCATGACTAAAAAAACAAGGAAAAATGTCAAAAAAAGTATTATTCCTTTAAAAAATATTAAACATCATAAGTTAGACAAAGTATTCTTGGGCGGTTATGTTGTTAACCATCGTGGTAAAAAGTTTGTCCTTTTCTTTAATAGTAAAACCGAAGTAGAAAAATTTGAACAGTTCCTTTCTAAACATTTGAAACCAGCAAAAGCAGTTGTTAAAAAATCTGTAAAAAAACCAGCAAAAAGGAAAGTTGCAAAAAAAACTGTGAAGAAGAAAACTGTGAAAAAAAGAGCGGTAAAAAAGAAACCAGTTAGAAGAAAGAAAAGATAAGTTTTACTTTTTCTTTAATTTTTACTTCTTTTTATATCCATTATTCCAGATGACAATACTATCATTTGTTAATAGAAATATTTAAATAACCTCGTTCTTTCATTTAAATTAAGTTTTTATACTTATATATTGAGGTGATTATAAAATGAATAAAAAAGGATGGTGGATTTTTGGAAAAAAGAAAGTAGCTGCCAGTACCGGTGATACTAAAATTAATCGAAAAAAACTTCTCGCTTCTGCTCAAGCAGAAATTAGATTACATTTTAATAATGTCGTTAAATGGGTTGAACAAGGTAAAACCAATTCTGGCAGTTATAACAAAATGCCAGACATAATTCCAAAAAAAGTTTATTATGAACAATTACACCATAATGCTAGAGATTTTATCAAAGGATATGTTGGTAATAGGGACTATCTTGAAGAATTTGACCCGAAAGAATTGGGCCATGATGAAGTATTTATTGAAATCCTTGGCGGAACTCATGAAGGAAGAGATAAGTGGGCATCAAAAACGCATACAACTACAAACCCAGGAGGCCCGGAAATGCGTTCAGATTTTGATATGCGTTTTAAAAAACCAACCACTCATAGCTGGAAAAGTTACCATAAAACAGGGATGAGCTGGAGTTTTAAAAAATATTTTGAAATAGATATTGTTCCAGTAATTAATGTTAAGAATAAAGTTGTTACTTACATTGCCCTTCTTTACAAGTACGGATTTCTGAAAGAAAAGACTGAAGCTTTAAATTTAAAAAATCTTGAAAAAACGTTATATGGATGGGTAAAAAACGTTTAAAATATTATTTTTTATTTATTCTTTTAATTTTATACTAATTTAATTTTTTGTCCATTATTAAACTATTGGACATAAATTTTTAATTCAGTATTATTTGATGATAATCTTTCTTTCAAATCATCTGCCACATCCCTTATTTTTTCCCATGCAACTAAATAATCCATTGTTGCTTTTCTTATCTTCGAAGTTTTCCCATCTAATGGTTGAATGTTAAAATAATCTATAGCTGTGTTAAGGTAATCAACATTAATTTCTGCATCCTCCCTAAGAGCTTTAAGACATCCAAGATTTCTATTGTTTAAATCAATTATAACTTTTGTGGTATTCTTATTTAATTTTTTATGAGGGTCTATCTCAATACGGTCAATTTTTGCAACAAAATAGTCATGACACCCCATTACTGTCTGGATTGTTTTTTGATGATCTTTTGTAAGAGATTCATTATAATGACTAAGTTTTTTGATAATATCTTCATGTTTTGAATAATCGTCAATATCCATATCCGAAACTGTTTTTGCCAAATATTTTCCAACTAATAAGGTGTATGGTAGAAAACTTTTTTCTATTTTAAGATAATTATTTTTATAAAGTTTATCGGCAACAACAAGAGGCAACAGCATATCTTCAAGATCAGAAATTTCAGAATGTTCCTCCTCTATTACTACTTCATTAGAATTTGATTTTTCTGGAACAACCGATTCATTTTTTGGTCTTGAATTATTTGCAACATCATTAACTTCAGAACTACAACCCACACTTCCTGTACTAATTGTTGTAAGTAAAGTGATAGCCACCAATGTACTTTTCATTTGTCTCATGAAAAAAAATAAGCAATTAGACTATATAAATAGAAGTAGTAGTAGTAAAGACAACAGAACCGTAAAATACGGCATTATATTTTATTTTTCTGATCAAACTTTTCTTTTGCCCGAGATTCTTTCCAAAAAATAAGATGAGATGCACGTTTATCAAACAAGGATTTGGCAATGTTAATTATGTTACTATCTTCGTTCATTCCATTTTTTACCATTAACGCTTTAGCTTCCTGGATCGATTCGTCCATGATTAAGAAGTTAGCTTTTTTACAAAGTTCTTCAACTTCTTGCTCTTCTTCTGTTGTTAAAAAAATTTCTTCCCAAACAGGATAATTTGTTCCCGGCATGGTTTTCGGAAATGTTTTACTAAACGCCATAACTTAACAAATAAAATAAGAATATTTATAAATTTCTATCCTCAAACAGAGGTTATGGGCAATTTTTGGAAACATGTTAACAAAGTACTAAGAGAAGCAGAAATTATCATTGAAGTACTTGATGCAAGGATGATTGAAGAAACGAGAAACTTTGAACTAGAAGATAAAGTTAAACAAATGGGTAAAAAAATTCTTTATGTGTTAAACAAATGTGACTTAGTAGATGTTAAAGAATTGAAAGTGAGTAAAACAAGATTAATGCCCAGCGTTTTCATTTCCAGTAAAGATAAATTGGGGACAACAATTCTTAAAAAGAAAATTCTTGAAATGTCTAAAGGTAATTCTACAGTGGTAGGGATTGTTGGCTATCCAAACGTGGGCAAAAGTTCTTTAATTAATGCCCTTTCCGGTAAAAGAGCAGCAAAAACTTCTTCAGAATCAGGTTATACTAAAGGTTTTCAAAAAATTCGAGTAGATCCAAAAATATTGTTATTAGACACTCCCGGCGTATTACCCAGAAAAGAAAAGGATCTCGCTAAACATAGTAAAACTGGTGCTTTAAGTTATGGTAAAATTAAAGATGCAGAAACAGCAGCTTTAGAATTGATCGAAGATGAGAAAGATAAAATTGTTAAATTTTATAAAATTGAAGATGAAGATGATCCTGAACTAATTCTTGAAAAAATTGCTTTGAAATTCAACAAATTATCTGCTGGTGGTAAAGCCAACATAGAAGTTGCTGCCAGAATGTTGTTAAAAGATTGGCAA
>CAZQLW010000037.1:6029-9391 GCA_964594395.1 uncultured Methanosarcinales archaeon
CGATCAGCAATTTTATCACCAATTTTATCAACTTCTAATAATTCAACTTTATTAGCGTTAACTAAATTTTTCACGGAACCAAAACGTTCCAACAATTTTCTTGCGTTAAGAACACCAATGTTAGGAAGACTAGAAACAATAAATTCTTGCTGCTCTTTCATAGTTCTAGGCTTAGAAGCATGATAAGAAAATTCTCCACTTTTATTTTGTTCACGTTTAGCCATTACAGCAAGCAAAGAAGCAGTATCTTGTGGACTTTTTGTATAAAGAATAGGAATGCCAAAATCCAAAACTATTGAAGCTAACATCCCTCGAATTGCGTTAGCATGAACTTTCCTAATAGAATAAATGTCTTCCTCGCCCTCAATCACCAGAACAGCTTTTTCAAAATTATTTTTCAACCCTCGAACTTGTTCTAATAATCGTCCGTCAATAATTGAAGCGACAAAGTCTGGAACTTTTTTCAGTTCTACTGCAACTCGGCCAGAAACTAAATAGTCAGCAACTTCTAATTGGCCAGTTTTTACGGAAACGCCGAGATCAATCAAATTTTTCACAATCCGGTTATCTTTCTCTCGATGGTCAGCAATAATTGCGACAACTTTTTCTTCAGAAATATATTGATGTAATGTTGTTCCACAGTTACTATTTTGTTCTTCCCTTTCCTCAATAGAAGATAAGGAAAATTCTTTCTTTAATTTATCCAAGTTACGGTACATTCTCTTTTCTTTATGGAAAGAACTCCACCGGTAAGCTTCATCCCTTGTACCGGTAGTAACTAAAATAGTAACTTCACCCTCTTCTAATCGACCAGTTCTTCCCCGACGTTGAATACTTCTTACTGCACTAGGAATGGGTTCATAAAAAACTACTTTATCGACTTTGGGAATGTCAAGACCTTCTTCAGCCACAGATGTAGCAATTAAAACATTAAATTCTCCTGCCCGAAATTTGTCCAATATTTCTTTCTGTTCCTTCTGCGAGAAACCTAACCCATTCTTTTTTGCTTGCCCCACAAAAATATGGTTCTTAATTTCTAATTTGTTAAGTTGTTTAACAATTTGTTCAGCAGAATCTCTGAACTGTGTGAAAATAATAATTTTAGCATCACTATTTTTTTCAATTTTATCTCCAACAATTTCTTTTAACTTAACCAATTTCGGATGTTGAAAATTTTTTCCTGCCAATTCTTCTGTTAAGTACATTGCAGACTTAAAGTAGCGGTCAATCATTAAATTCTTAACAGCTTTAGTTTTTGACGTTAATGATTCCGATTGAATTTTTTTAAAATAAGTGTGTAACGGTTTAATTCCTTGCGATTCTAAAAGTTCGAGAGCATGGTCAATCTTCAAAGCCTCTGCTGTTAGAGAAACAGATTTAAGTATTTCAAAATCTCTTTCCCCAGAAGATATTTTTTTTTGTAACTCTCCCTGTAAACGTAATAATTGAGTTTTTATTAAACTGGAAGAGGTACAATAACCATAATTCTGTGCTTCAATTAGTTTACTTTTTCTTGAATCTTGTAAATGTTTTTGAATTTTTTTCAGTTCGTCAGGAAATTCTACTTTTAACCAATTAATTTTAACATTTTGAATGTAAGGTTTAACGTCCGGATCAGTTTCAATCCTTACTTCCACTTTTTCAATTTTAAGATTAGTGCAGGTTTCTCTAATTTTTTCTAAATCGCTTCCCGGGGATGCAGTCAGGGCAAGAACTCTTGCTCTTGGCGATGATTTGTCATACTGTTGAGCTATCCAAACGTAAGCATAATCACCAGTAGCGTGATGAGCTTCATCAAAAACTAATAAGGATACATCTTCCAGTTTTACTCTTCTGTTGATACAATCATTCTCTAAACCTTGCGGTGTACTAATAATTACTTGAGCTCCTTTCCACATCTCGCCCCGTTTTTCTGGTTTAACACTGCCAGTGAAAAGGACAATTTTTTCTTCATCAACTACTAAATGTTTCTTAAAAGTTTCAACGTGCTGTTCACATAACGGTTTAGTGGGTGCCAGAACTAATATTTTAGAATTGGGATAATGGTGTAATCGTTGAGCTGCTAACATGAAAGCAAGGGCAGTTTTACCTAAACCAGTCGGAAGTACGACTAAAGTGTTCTTATTTGCAGCAGTGCCTAAAATTGTTTGCTGGTACAACCTGGGGTTAAAATCACGTATCATTTTAGTTTATTTTATTATTCTTATTTTATATTTATTTAGAGCCTAAAGTATCATATGGACTCCTAGTACTAAGTAACTTAGGGGCCGCCATGTGCGTGTATATTAACGTAGTTTCTATCCGATTATGCCCTAATAATGGTTGAACCTCAGTTACAGCATAACCGTTTTCAACTAAATGAGTAGCGAAAGAATGTCTGAGAGTGTGAGGATGAACGTTCTTACTTAATCCTGCAATCTTGGTTGTTTCTTTGATAATTTTTCTAATTGTCTGTGTACTCATTTTTCTTTTACTATGATTAGAAAAGAGGTAACTTTCTGGTTTAATATTATTCTTACTGACCCAAATTTCTAAATCTTCGTTCAATTTTTTTGCGATGATAAATAAACGATCTTTCCTTCCTTTTCCAGATTTTACCCACCCATAATTTTCATTTAATTGTAAATCTCTTACTTTAAGATTAACTAGTTCACTAACTCTTAATCCTGCTGAATAAAGTAAAGTTATCATTAAGAGATGTTTTTTATTTTTAATACAAGTAAAAAAATGAATTATTTCTTCTTGGGTTAAAAATTCAGGTAAACGTTGAGATGTCTTAGTAAAAGAAATGTTAATGGTCAGTTTCCTTCCTAAACATTCTTCAAAAAGAAATTTGAATGCATTGAGATAAACATTAACTGTATTTCCTGAAGACCCCCTTTCTAAAATTTTTAATAAATATCCCTCAATATCATTCTTGCTTACTTGATATGGAGTTTTACGATAAACTCTGAGAAACTTTTTAACTGCAAAAGTGTAGGTTTTAATTGTCTGAGGACTTAATCCTTTTAATACCCCCCTTTTTCTGATAATTTCTTCAACATCCATAATATATTCATAATAAAACTAATTTATATATTTTGCCCGCACTTGACCAGTGGCTCACTCCAACCGCTTAAACCTCAAAATTTTTGAGAGAGAAAGTCTCAGCCACTGGACAAACCCCCTATTTCTAAGCATAAAACAAGATTCAGCAAATCCTCCCGAAAATTAGTAAATCAACATTAGTATATCCATTTACGGCACTTAAAATTTATCGCACATAACTCCCCTACCTCCAAAATATCAACGAGTTTGGATATAGGGAGTTATACGCAATTTTTTGGTTACTTTCCATAACTTTTTCACGTTTTTGTCGTCGC
>CAZQLW010000038.1:0-8651 GCA_964594395.1 uncultured Methanosarcinales archaeon
AACTATCTTCCAATTTCTTATAGCCCTTTTCTATCAAAGCTTCCCCTACACTAATCAATTTGTCATAATTCTGAGTTTGCTGCAATGTTTGAACATGTTTATGGAATCTTCTTTCTACAGTTTTAGGATTACAACTGCATTCTCCCATTTTTGCGTATAGGTCAATAGCTTTTTCATATTCTCCCTCTTTCAGGAAATGTTCTCCCAACTCACCAAGAACCTCCGGTTCTATTACTTCTGCTTGCATCAGTAAGTCGTAAGCTTCCTGATGTTTTCCTTCTCCTACTAACTTCTGAGCTTCCTGGGTTATTTTTTGACTTTTAGCAAACTTTACCATTTCTTCTAAGTCCATTTTTGTTTCACCCCCATTACAATTTTTTGTAAGCGTCTTCTAATGCTTCTGCGATTACTCCTGCAATGTATTTTGGATCTCCTCTCAGATCTCTACTAATCTCTATCTGCATTGAATAATCACCGGTTCCAGCATGATATTGGATTCCATTCTTTTCATCCCAGGCTGCGTACACTTTTCCCATCCAAGCTCTTTTTCCTTTTTCTGCTTTCAGTTTCTTGTCCATTTTTACTCTCATCTCTCTGGTCATTCCAATGTTTGCCCTTACTTTTCCTTTCTTTTTTCCAGAGTCAGGATGGTATTTTGCACCTTGGTACTTTTTCTTTCTCTTGTTCCACTTTGCCCCTATTCCGATATCTATTCCTTTATCTCCTCTGCCTTTCATTCCGTGAATATAGACCACTATTGCATGTTCTTTCCCATCATGTTCTTTTGCAGAATGCCCTCTGACTTCTTTTGCATAATCTCCAACATCTTTGAAGAATTCTCTTTTCTTTTCATCATCCGCTAAGTCTGAGATATCATTCAAGTCACAAGATTCTCTTCTATATCTTGTATTTACCACTACTGTTGCGTCCATGATTTTAGCAATTTCTTCTGCAACTATGTCTGTAAGTTCATCGTCCCCTGCTCCATGCGGTGCGACAATTACAAACTTACTTTCTCCTTCTTTTTTCCAGCCGTAGCTAGTCTTAGTTTTCATTTATATTCCTCCTTTTACTTCTAATTACTACTGGGAAGAGATAACATATAAATATTTGTTGTAGAATTATCTACTGCAGTTAGGGTTTAAGAATATGTTAACAATTAACCTAAATCTTTTTTAATTTCTATAAGAAAAAACGTCAATCCCTATTTTAGCCAGATTCTTAGCCAGATTGTGGAGTGGCAAACCAATAACATTTGAATAACAGCCGTCAATTTTAGCGACAAAAATTGCTCCTAACCCTTGCATACCAAAAGCACCAGCTTTATCTAAAGGTTCTTTGGTGTCAATATACTTTTTTATCTCAGATGAAGATATTTTTCTAATTTTAACTTTACTAATTTCATAGTCAAGGATCTCTTTTTTTGTTTTAGCATCAATGATTGCTACGCCTGAATAAACTTTTAGAACTTTGTTGGAAATTTTTTCTAAAGTTTTTTTAGCATTAACTTTGTTGTGCGGTTTACCGATAACTTCTTTGTCGAAAACTACAAAAGTATCTACACCAATAACAATTCCAGATCTTCTTCTTTTTGCAACGTCGGCAGCTTTCCCTCTAGCTAAAACCATCGCTAGTTCATGAGGAGGAAGTTTTAAAGTCATATCTTCCTCGTACTTACTAGGAACAATTTTAAACTTTAAACCAATCTGATTTAATAAAGCGTGTCTTCTCGGACTGGTGGAAGCTAAGATTATTTTTTTCATTGGTTTTAATGATTTTTTTAGGGTTTATAACTTTTGTTGTTTGTTTAGATTAATCACTTAAAACTAGATCTGAAATATTTTGCCATGCAGAGTTGTAATTTGAGCCCATGCCATGAGGGCCAAGAGTATGTGTTGTAATTGGGCCAGCTGTTTTTTCTAGATAATATTCGTTTGGAGTCCATCTCTTTGGAATTATACCAATATCATTCGGATCTGCTACATAACAAATTGCCCATCTTACTGCAGATAATTTTTGTTTAAGCCCTTCCATTTTTTCTAGACTTAATTCTTTTTCAACAAGTGTGTCTATTGGAACATAACAAATGTCTCCTCTCTTCATTTTAATCATTGAATATTCTACTTTATTTTCATCTGTTATTCTTACTGCTTTTATTCCCATTTTATTCTTTCCTCTTAGATTCCCTAACATATCTAAGATAATCTCTTACTTTATTCCATTTTCTATCTCCAGGCAGACCAAATTTGCTATGGTCCAAAAAGAAATCTACATCAAGCAATTTCTCAAAGAAATCTCTACCACAACCAACACACAAGAAATCATCTTCTCTTACCGATTTAATATAATGATTTACTTTTTGTTCAATAAACTCCTGACCATTCTCATGGATTAAGGGATAAGAAGTCACAAAAGACCCAATTACACTTAGCAAATCTCCTGATTTCTGAAGTTCATTATATTGTTTTAATTGATTATACATATCTTGAGATAATCTTTCACATTGATCAAGAGTCGCCCAATCTTCAGTCAAACTCATGATTCTGGGAGCAGCGGGAGTACTATAGTAATATTCACAAGACGCATTGTTAACAAAAGTAACTGCCCTCTCAAGAGCTTTAATGCCACCGATTTCTATTAACTCAGAAATCGCCCCAGAATAATTCCCTCTACCTTTACCACTTAACTCATAGGTTATCTCTTTAATTCTTTTTATTGTTGACATTTTTATTTACCTCCGGCCTTGCGCCAAAAGTAACAATTTTTCGTTTTTTATATCAAATCTTGTTGTAGAAACAGCAACAACAACACAAAAGATTTAAATAAAAAAACAATTTTAAAACAATCATGACAAAAATACAATCAGTTTTGGAAAATTTAGGTTTCTCACCTAACGAAATTAAGGTTTACTTGGCATTGAATGACCATGGATCTACAAAAGCAGGTAAAGTAGCTAAAGTAGCTAAGATTGATAGAAGCAGTTGTTACAACACATTAAAAAGCCTAATAGAAAAAGGATTAGTAAGTTATGTTTCTATTGGTCAAGTTAAATGGTTTCAATCAGCAGGGCCAAAAAAATTATTACAATATATCAAAGAACAAGAAGAGGACATTAAAGAAATTCTCCCAGAATTAGATGCCAGAAACAAAGCTACAAAGACTAGTGGTCAAGTAAGGTTGTATAAAGGCCTTAAAGGAGTAAGAACAATCTTTCAGGACATAATTTCTTCAGATACAAAAGAAAATCTTTTGTTTGGTAGTGAATCACAGTTAGAAGAACGAATGCCGGTTTACCAAAAACAGTTTGTTCGACAATTGAAAGAAAAAAAGATTTCTGTTAGAGATATTGTTAGAGTAGATCGAGCAACTAAAACATCTAACCCGAAGCAAACAAGGTATGTTGCAAAGAAAGTGGTTTCTCCAGTAGCGACAAATATATATGCTGATAAAATTGCTTTAATCATCTGGACGGACGAACCAGAAGGAATTATTATCGAGAACAAAGCTGCTGCAAAAGCTTACAGAAGCTATTTTGAGTTTATGTGGGAACATGCTAAGAGGAGAAAATAATTCTTTTAGTTCTCTAAATAATTTTTTACTTCTTGATATTTTTTTAATTTCTCACCTATTTCAGCAGGATTTTTTAAATATTCTTGATTTCTTAACAACTTTTTTAAACCCATTACTTCATCTGTAACAATGTCATAAAGTGTTTCTTTTATTTTTGGTTCCATTTTTTCTTCTCCCTCTATTGTATTATTCCGTGCACATTTACTGCATGGATTTTGATTCTCATCCCTCTATCTTCAAATTCTTCTTTTCTTCCATCTATCATCTTAGCACAGATTTTTTTCAGCTCCTCGAGATCCATTTTTTTACCTCCAGCCCCTTATTCCTAGAGCTTGTTCAGCTAGCCAGCGAGCTTTTTCTTGTGACCAGTGGGGATGTTTTTTGAGGATTTCTTCCTCAACCATTTGTATTTTATCTTTTTCCATCTTGTAACTTAAATTAAATTAGAACTATATAATCTTTTGTTGTAGGGTATTAAACAACAGAATTAAGGTTCTTTTTGGTCAACAAATCTTCCTGAATATTTTGCTTTACCAATGGTTTTTTGAAAGATAAATTGGCACATTTTAGTTCCAGCATGTAATCTTAATGAAACAGCGCCCATATTACTAATTTCTAAAACTTGCCGGTTACTAATCCCTGGTTGCATAAAACTAGCAGAAATATGTACTAATAAACCCAGACGAGCAAAACGACTTCTTCCCTCTAACCAACCACAAAGGTTTGAAGCTAAAGAGATTTTTTCTTGGGTGATTCCTAAAATTGTTTCTCCTGGTTTAACAACAATAGAATCAGCAGTTACTAATTTAGTAATGTCCTGATAATTTAATTTTTCATCAGCGTCCATAACTTTTTTCAATTTTTTAAATACTCTGAATTTATTACTTAAAGTTAAATCTATTGAACCTGGGCCGAGAGCAGATTTATTAAATGGAACAATTTTAATATTATTTTTTTTAATTTCTTTCAAGATTTCATTTTTTGTTAATATTGACATTTTTCTTATTTAGGAATGAATTTTTCTCCTATCCCTCCTAAAATTGCTTCAATATTGCCACTGAACATTAGCTCTTCTAAAAATTGTACCCCTAAAAGGATAGCGACTATTACTAATAAGATGCCTAAAAATCCTAAAATTATTCCGGTAATGGCCATCCATTTACCTTTCATATGTTCTCGATGGGTTTGCATCAAACCGCCAATCCCAAATATAATTGCTAAAGTGCTGAATAATGGCAAAATTAAACCAAATATTCCTAATACTAATGAAATGAAACAAAACTCAGAATGAAATTTTTCTTCATAAGGATTTGGTTTTAAAGTTGGGGGTTCTGAATATGTTGGTTCTGGAGACATTGCTTGCTGTGGCTGTTCCTGCTGAATCCTTTCCCTTAATTGTTGAATTGGTTCTGGCATTAAATATTCCTCTTTTTTATTGTTACTAATAAAATGTTTACTTTATATAAAATTTACTCTCCACTAGCTAGAAAATATCTTGATTTTGTCCAGTGGCTCAGCTTCTTTAACTTTAAAATTTTGGTGTTTCAGAACTTCATTTATAAGCCACTGGTCCACTGGTCAACTACGGGTAGGGCTTATATAATCGTTATGATCTTAATAATTTATCAAAAAAGAGGTGATTGCTATGGTTGATCTTTCAACAAAAACAATAAAAAAATTATTTGAAGAACAAATAAGAAGATTAACTTTAGAAACAGTAGGTTCTAAAGTTAGTACATTTGATTATCAATTTAGTGGAGGGTGGATAAGATGAATTTTAGAGATAGAATTGCTTATTTGTTAGATAAATATCAACCAGATAATATGAATTATCAAATGGTTTTTCCCAAACAAACATTTTTAGATGATTATTATTAAGTTCACACACCTTGTAGTGGTGGGGGGATCTACGCTCTTTTAGTTATCAATAATAATTATTTTTGAGAAATAGTTATTATTTAGTATATACTATAGACACAAACTATATAAACACCTTCTTTCCCCCCCACCCTATGGAAGTTTTAACAAAAACTGAATTAAGGCTGAGATTAGAAGAGATACTTACTAAAATTAAAAATGGAGCGGTATTTATTCACCCCACTGATACTATTTATGGAATTAGTTGTAATGCGTTAGACCATAGTGCCATAAAAAAAGTTCGAGAATTAAAAGAACGACCAGATATACCTTTTTCTGTTTGGGTCCCTTCTCTTGATTGGATTAAAAAAAATTGTAAAACTACACCGGAAATTAACACTTGGTTAGAGCGGTTACCTGGCCCTTACACTTTAATATTTGATTTAAATAATTCTGGGGCGGTAGCCAAAAATGTTAATCCTCAATCTAGTTCTTTAGGAGTAAGAGTTCCTGAACATTGGTTTGGTAATCTTGTTAAAGAATTAAATTTTCCTTTAATAACAACTTCAGTTAATAAATCTGGGCATGCATTCATGACTTCTTTAGAAAATCTTGATCCAGAAATTGAGATGGGTGTTGATTTTATGATTTATGAAGGTGAAAAGAAAGCTAGACCTTCAAAAATAGTTGATTTTACTAATGGGGAAGTTAAAGAAAGGTAATTTTAAATTTTTAACAGTTCTCCATCGATAAAAATTCTGGGATTTTTAAAAATTTGATCTCCGTGGAATACTGTTCTAATATCTCCGCCAAACCAATAATTACTTCCTATTCCAACATGGGCGGTACCAAGCGCTTTTTCATCAATAATTGTTGAACCAATTAAGATTGCTCCTGGATTAATTCCAATCCCTAATTCTCCTATGTGTCTTACTCTGTAAGGGTATTTTGCCCGGTCTTCATATTTAACAAAAGTTTTTTCTAATAAATGGGCAGATTCCCCTTCAATTTTGATTACCCTGCCTTCTTTAATGTAAAGTGTTACTGGTTGATCTAAAAGAATTGTGCCTTGATGAGTTTTCATACTACCATCAATAACAATTTTACCTTCAACCCCATAATATCCTTTCGGAGGGATATATATTTCTCCTGCTGGCATGTTTCCACCAGTACCTATTTCTTTATAATCACCAACGTTAGCTCTAGCCTTCATGCCTGAAACGTTAAATGTTATGTCTGTTCCTGCATCGGTTTTTATTCTAACTGTTTCAGCTTTATCCAACTTCTTTCTAATTGCTAAACCCTTTTTAGCTAATCGTGCATAATTAATGTTCATTGCTTCCATAAAAAGGTCATAATGGTTAGTTTTTGCATCTGCCAGGCCGGTTGCTGAAATGAAGCGGTGTTCATTTTCTTTACAAAATCCACGAAAACTTTTCATTGCTCCAATTCTACCTAATTTTTTTGATAAAGTGAGAATAATTATACTACCTTTGTTTAGCTTTTCTAATGCTTTAATGACATGATGATCAGCGTGCATAAACCCTTTTTTTCTTTCTTGGAAAAGGATTTCTACTTTCAAACCTTTTTTTTTTGCAGCATGGTAATAGCCATAACTTAACATAGTAGAAAGTTGCCTTTCTTTTTCTCCATAGTCCGAGATAATTAAAATATTTTCATCTTTTATTTTTAAACATTTTTTTAGAATTTGGTAGAACTGGCTAGTTTTTCTTTCAACTTTTTCTTCCAACTCTTTTTCCAATCCAAACATGGAGTTATCTTAGGAAGAACTATATTAAATAGATTTCTTTGATGGAGTGGTTAGATTAACTCAACTTTAATTGCTAAAACTCCATACTTTTGTTCTTTTTCTGAGAGGTAATGTTTTTTCATGCCTTGCAAAAATTCTTTTTTAGTCATTTTAGTAGAACACATTTTTTCCATCAATTGATTTTCAATTAATTCTTTAAATGTTTTATAATGAAACAAAGCAATAATTTTTACAGTTATTTTTTCAACCAAATCTGGACGTTTGGATAGTTCAATAATGTCATTAACATTAAACTTTTGCCGTTTTTCATCGTTTAATCGAATTTCAATAGTTTTCTTACCAGATTTAATTGCTTGAAAAGGTTCAGGATGTAAACGCATTGTGTGTTGCATTTTATTTCTTCTTTATCTTACAGACAAAAAAACATTTGTCGTTCATTTTATTCACTCGGCGAATTTTTTGTAATCTTTGTTACAAAAAACCCTTCACTATCGTTATCTTGTGGCCAGATTCGAATAGCGTCTTTAATTTGGGCATTATATTTCTCCTTTTTAAATTCCATTATAGGCGGAGATGTTTTCAAACCGGGAAGTTTAACTTTTACAATTTCAGCATTATCAAATTTTTTTAGTAAATAGTCCACTACTCCCTCATTTTCTTCAGGTTCAACTGAACAAGTGGAATAGACCATCTCTCCACCATCTTTTAGATTTTCAAAAGCACTAACAATTAGTTCTTTCTGTTGCCTAGCTAATTTAGTAATCATTTTTGGGTTCCAAATATGGATGGTTTTCAAACTTTTCCTAATTGTTCCCGTTCCAGAACAGGGTGCATCAACAAGAATTTTGTCAAATTCAAACCCGTGAAACCTTTTACCCGGCATTAAAGATACAATTACATTAGTTAACAAGTTTTTTTGTAAATTTATTCCTAATGATTGTAACCTTTGGCCTTTATAGTCATTAGCAACAATTAAACCTTGATTGTTCATCATCATCGCCATCTGTGTTGTTTTACTTCCAGGAGCGGCACACATGTCAAGAATGATATCGCCTGGTTTGGGGTCAAGAACAAGTGGGGGAATCATACTAGCAGATTCTTGGACATAAACCTGGCCAAGATGATGTTCTAATAAATTTCCTACATCTCTTCTTTCCGGATGAGAGATCCAGAAACCTTCTTTACACCAAGGAATTTGTTCCAATTTCCACCCTTTAGCTTCAATAGACTTCTTAACCTCTTTAACCGTTGTTACAATTGTATTTACTCTGATACTCCGTTTTAGAAATGATAAAGAATATTTTTTGAATGCCTCCCAGTCGGTTAGTTCTGAATATCTTTCTATAAACGCTGGTTTAAATTCAATATTTTCTGTGGTAGGAATGGTTTCAAGTTTGTCCATAAACAATTAATTCTTTGTTCATTTAAAAAACTTTATATAAGAGTCTTTCTT
>CAZQLW010000039.1:0-8401 GCA_964594395.1 uncultured Methanosarcinales archaeon
CCTGCAACTGGTAACGAAGTGACTGAAAACAAAGACATCTTAAGAAACGGTGATGCAGCAATCGTTAAATTAAGACCCGTACAACCTCTTGTAATTGAAAAAAACTCAGAAATTCCGCAAATGAGTAGATTTGCAATCCGAGATTCTGGTGTTACAGTTGCAGCTGGGATGTGTATGGAATTAGTTAAGAAAGAGATGCAATAATTTTATTTTTTTTCCTCTTTATTTTTTAGGGAAAAGCTTATAAACAACACAAAATCAAAGTTAAAAATGAAAGCATGATGATGAAAATTATCATGTAACAGGAAAATATATAATGGCACAAAGAGCAAGAATAAAATTAGGCAGTACTGATATTAACAAAGTTAATAGAATTTGTGAGGACATTAGTGGTATTGCTGAAAAGACCGGTGTAGATTTACGTGGGCCGATTCCGTTACCTACCAAAAAGCTTAAAGTAACTACTAGGAAATCTCCTTGTGGTGACGGAAAAGCAACTTGGGAAAGGTATGAAATGCGAATCCATAAACGTTTAATTGATCTTAGTGCTGATGAAAGAACTTTAAGATTGGTAATGCGAGTACCAATTCCTGAAGGCCTTAACATTGAAATTGATATGGTTGATGTTTAAGTGATATAATTCTTTAGTTAATTTAAAATTAAAAAAATGAAAAATTCTTATTTGATGCTTGATTCTTTAGTAAGAGAGATTCAGCTTTTTAATCATCCTTTAATTGATAATAACAAAACTAAAATTTCCCCAGATTTTGGTTCTAATGGAGCATTTACATTAGCTGTAGAATTGTATGATAATAAAAGTAATTCTGTTATTGATGATGTTAAAATATGTGAAGGGTATAATATGCCCGGAATGTTAGTTACTTTTATTCCAAAAAAATCTCAGTTAAGAATTGAAAATGCTTATCTTAAAGAAGAATATCAAGATTTAAGTATCGGCACTGGCTTTGTAAAACATTTGTTTGATGTTTCTAAAAACTATGGTTTTAATCGAGTTTCTTTGGTTGCCGATGAAGATACTAATGCAGAAACTTATTGGAAACACAAACATGATTTTATTGTTCCAGATAATAGCCGTCCGTTATATCTAGAAAAAAGGATTTAGAATCACATTTAATAATTAATATTCTTTTACTTGTTTAATTCTAACCAATTTATCTTTAAGATAACCAATATTTTTTGATGAAATATTTTGATCTAATAAATTTCTAATAAAATCTTGTAATTTTGGATGTTTAACTTTAACTTTAGCAAATATTTTCCCATTTTTCGTAAACGTATTTTTATTCTTTTTCTTAAAATTTTTAACAAATTCTTTAAGTTTAAGTGGTGGTCCTTGTCTAAGATCAAATTCTGGCAATTCTTCTTTTTCTAAAATAAAATAACATTTACCCATCTTCTTTTGGTCCCAGTCCCAACCAGATTCTTTAATCCCAAAAGGTTCAAATTCTTGTTTCAAAAAGCGAAAACTTTTTAGTAATTTGTAACCCATAACATCTTCCTTGTTTTTCTTGACAGTTGTTAAGAAAAAAACTAAATGCCCTTTTTTAATTTTAAGTTGATCATAACTAATTTCTTTTTTTTCGAAAAATGTTGATTCTTGTTTTTTCAAATACTGCTTAGCTTTTTTCTGAAAAAGTTTAAACTTTTCTAAAGATAAAGCGGCAGCAGCGTTTCTATTTTTATCTACTGGATCAACAATAATTAATGGAGATTGTAACTTTGACTTATTAATTTCAAAGAAAACATTCTTTTTTGGATAATACTTTTCAGGATCAATAACTTGTTTCAATTTCCATTTTTGTGCTTCTTGTAATAATTTTTCAAAAGACCCATAATAAGCAACTAATATTTCTAATACATAACCCGAAAAGCCAGAAATGTAAGATTCTGCTCCGTAAAGTCCGTTTGCTTTACAAAATTGTTTAGCCAAACGAACACCATCTTTAATTTTATTTCCTTGTTTGTTTACCCAGACTGAATGTAACGGTGAAATATCAGTAATGTTAAGCGCTTGTTCAATTTTTGTAATTTTTAAAACCGGAACAATTTCAAAAATATAATCTTGATAATTTATTTGAAAATAATCTCTGCTTCCGTGTAACCGTTCAATTTTAATCTTTGGAAAAGATTTCTTAATAGATTTTTCTAACAATTCTGATAAATTTGCTGACTGGTCTTGATATTGTTTAAGATTGTACTGGACAAAAACATCAATATCATGGTTGCCAGATAACCAAGTATCTTTAGCTCCACTACCGCCAAGAATAGCTTTCGCGTTATTTAAGTTAGAATTAAGTTTTTTTGTAAAAGTTGAAACTAATTTTTGCAGTTTACTTTTTTCTTCTTTACCTGGTTTAATTTTTTTAAGTATTTCTTGCATTGATTCAAAGAATTATTCTTATTTTATATTAATGTTTTGCTGAGGGATTGATTACTTTAAAGTAGTTCTCCACGAAAGTTTTATAAAAATAACAATAAAAGTTATAATATTAATGAATGATGTGAGGTATTATTAAAATGTTAGAACACGAATATAAAACAGGATTTTCAAAACAACGTGGATGGGAACATAAAGATGCAAGTTATATTGTTGAAAATCATAAAATGAGAACTGCTAAAGGAATGGGTGGATTACTTGGATTCTTAGGTGGAGTAAACTTTTTACCTGCAGCAGTAGAAAAATTAGACCAATTAGCAGATATGCCTAATCCAGTAGGAATGGGTTTAATTATTGCGGGAACAGCTGCATTGACTTATTTAGGTGTTAAAGCAGGAGAAAGAATTGCTAATTACGAGAATAACAAGTATCAGTCTTAAATTTTCTTAAATTCTTTTTCAATTAATTTTTCCATTACTTTTTCTTCTTTTTCTAAGAAACGTAATTCTTTAATTAAGAACATTTTAATTTGGTTCTTAAAGATTAGTAGTAATAATAATAAACTAACCACAACCGTAATCAGAATCATTGTAACACTAACTTCACCGGTTGCTAGTTCTGAACCGAAATAAGTTAAAATGATCATTTGTAAGATGAAACCTAGGGTTGAAACCCAATTAAAATCTCTTAACTTGATTGTTGTTAAGCCAGCCATAAAACTTACCAAGTCATTAGGAAATATAGGAGCAATCCTGGCTAAGAATAAAGCCCATTTCTTTTTCTGTTGAAAAAAGATATTAAAATGAACTATTTCTTTTTTGCTGAACAATTTCAAAGCAAGATTTTTACCATATTTCCTGCCAATAACAAAAATAATCATTGATCCAAAAAAAGCGCCGATTAAACTGTAAGCTAAACCTAAAACTGGCCCGAAAACAAAACCGGCAACAATGGTAGTTATTTGTGATGGAATAATTGAAATTGTTGTTTGAAAAACTTGTAAGAAAATAATTGCTATTGGGGCAAGTATCCCAAAACTTAAGATTAAATTTTTTAGTAATTCAGGATTAGAAAGGTAATATTGGACTATTTTTGATTCAGTGACTAAGTAATAAAATAGTATCCCTAATATTAGTAAAAAGAAATATTTTAATTTGTGTACCCTCTTTTTAATTTCCATTAAAAGTAATTAAAATGGTTAAAGTATTTAAATTTTGTTTATTGTTAATGTTTTGTTTATTATTAGGGGTAACAGAGACTTTTTATATTAATTGATTTTCCTATCATCAAGATGGTAATCTTAAAAACTAAAATAGAATGTTTTCGTTGCAAAAAGAAGGTTGACAAAAACGAAACTAGGGTAAACAAATCAGTAAATGGTGAACCGAGATTTGAATGTTTTACTTGTTTCAAACGTTACCGGAGAGAACCATTATTAGCAGGGGTTGAAGAAATACCTTACAAAAAGGATTATTACTGCCAACGATGTAATTATAAATTTAAATCTAAACTAAATACTTGCCCTTATTGTAGTAAAAATGATTTAGTAATGGGTGGAAATGTTTCTCTTAAAGAACTAATGTAATAACTAAATTTAAATAATATAGAAAGATTTAATTAACAAAATGGTTTTCTATCAATTATGAAGTTAAGATATACGTTAAAATTTATTTGGGGAATAATTTTAATCATATTTAGTTTATTGTTAGGAATTCTTACTAAAATATTTATGTTTGTTTACTTAAACAATGAAAAAGTATTTTGGTCAATAGTCGTAGTTTACATTTTATCCTGGCCAATGTTAATACTTGGAATTTGGTGGGCAGGTAAAGAATATGCAGAAAGTTTAAGAAAATATTTTCAATACAAATATTATCATCGACATGTGAAAGTTAAAACTAAAAAAGCTTATCATGCAACCAAAGAAAGAACACGAAGAATAAAAAATCATGCTAAAGTAAAAACAGCAAAATTGAAAGAAAGAACAAAAAGGTTAAAAGAAAAAACTAGAACAAAAACAAACAATATCAAAAGTAAGTTAAGAAAAAAAAATAATTTAAAATCATAAAAAATTCTTTTACAAATTACTATTAAAAATTTAATAAAAGCGCCAACGCCCGGACTTTCAAAAATAATTCCGCTTTTTCACATTTCAAATGAGCGTAACCATTTGTTTGAACCGGGAATTCCAAGAGGAACTGGTTCTCGTTGGATTATGCACAAATTTTTTGGCGTAAGCCAGGACTAAGCGTAGCGCATGTCCCCGTGCTTTTACCAGATTTGGCAAAATATGTTCAAGACCAGCGCAATACCGGATTATGCGACGTTGGCATAAACTAGAAAATTACTCTCAGTTTTATAAAAGTTTAGGTTAATTCTGAATTAATTCATTTCAATAACTCAAACGCTTTATATTCTAAAGTTTCTGAACCAAATGTATCTTCACAAAAAATGTCAATCCCAGAAGGAGAAACACTACTCCTTTCCCAAGCTCCATTTCTTCTCCGATAAGAAGCAAAAACATAATATTCCCCTTTAATTTTCTTTTTTAAGAATAATCTCCCATCAGTAATAGAATTCATTTGAAACGCTTGATAATCTGGGTCTAATGAAAATTGAACATAACTACCATTAAACTTTTCTCTAACTATTAATTCACTATCTAACATTTCCAGCAACAAAAAAAAATAATGATATATAAAACTTTACTTAATTCTAATAACTTCCAGATTCTTAGGAGCGGTTGTTTCTAATCTTAACTGTTTATGTAAACTACTCGCTAAATCTAAACATCGGCTTGATTCACCGTGCATCAAGATAACTTTTCGTGGACAGGGGTTACACCTTTTAACATAATTCATTAACTGTCTTCGATCAGAATGGTTAGTTATCTCTACTTTATGCACTTCCATATTAACTTTCAAAACCTGTTGTTTTCGATCATCTCTCATCATTAGTTCTGTTTCACCTTCCCTAATTCGATGACCTAAACTGCCTGGTGGCTGATAACATGAAAAAATTAAACTATGCTTTTTACCTTCCGCCAATCTTTTAAGATATTCTACTGATGGACCTCCCTGTAACATTCCGGACGTTGCTAAAATCAAACATGGCCCCTCATAATTAATAACTTCTTCCCTTTCTTTCTTTGATCCTACTTTCTTAAAAATATCAGACAAAAACGGATTATTTTCTTTATGAAATATTTGTTGTCGAATATTTCTGTTCAAGAATTCAGGGTAAGCAGTATGAATCGCAGTAATATCATAAAGCATTCCGTCAAGATGTACCGGAACAGTTGGAATTTGTTTCTCTCGCATTAACCGTTCTACAATGATCATTACTTCTTGTGCCCTTCCTGATCCAAGAACGGGCATTAAAACCTTACCACCACGTTCAAAAGTTTTCTTAATAACTTCAATCATGTAACCGTCAGCTTCCTGTTCGTTCATAACGTTATCTTTACCACCATAAGTAGATTCCATGATTAATGTTTCAACTCTTGGAAACTGAGTATTAGCAGCTTCTAAAACGTTAGTTCGACCATACTTCAAGTCACCAGTGAAAACTACGTTATGCAAACCATTACCAATATTTAAATGCACAATTGAACTGCCCAAGATATGTCCTGCATTATAAAATGTTAACCTTACATCAGGAGTAATGTCAGTAACTTCATCGTAATCTAAACAAATTGTATGTAAAACTGTATCCCTCACTTCATCACTAGAATAGATTGGATCTTTACCCTCGTTACGTTGAATTTTTATCATATCTAATTGTAATAAAGACATTACATCTCGGGTAGGAAGGGTACAATAAACAGGACCTTTGTAACCATACTTAAACAAGTAAGGTACTAACCCAGAATGATCTAAGTGGGAATGCGTAATAATAACTGCATCAATATCAGAAATGTTAAATTCTGGTGCATCTAAGTAAGGATAAGATTCTGGCCCATCTTGACTAGGATCAATTCCACAATCCATAATTATTCTTGATTCCGGTGTTTGTAACAATAAACATGCCCTTCCTACTTGTCTTGCAGCACCTAAAAAAGATAATCTGACCCATTCATGTTTCTTTTCTCTTAACCAACCGTCATAAACCCTATGACCGGTTTTATCCAAAAACTTTTTCCGATAATCAGCATTTTCGTAAAGTACTGAACGAATACTTTCAGTCAGTTTTGATCTAATTGGTGGATTTCTTTTAATTAATGGGACCCACATCGTTTTAGATTTAATCTCTTTAAGTATCTCTCCCTGTTTACCAATTACTACTCCTGGTTTATCAGCATGAATAATTAATTGACTCCTAGGAGGATCAAAAATAAATTCTTGTGCACCCGCTTCTTTAGGAATAATTTTTCTAATTTCTTTCTCAGCTTTCTCCATTTCCATGCACATGGATGGATCTGGTCGAACCTCAATCCGTTTCTTAAACTGTTGAACAGCAGCTTTAATGGTTCCTTTGTTATTGAGAAAGTAATCCTTATCTTTAGTATAAAGCACAATATTAGCTGCTTCAAAAGCACCATCAGAGATGACTTTTGCAGGTAAAGTTTTAATTATTTCTTTTAGTATATCTGGCATTTTTTATTTCCCTCATAATATTTTTATTTATATTTTAGATTTTAACTGTTTTAATTCACATCAATTTGAAAAACTTTTATCCTTGTAACCAGCTGGCCATTTTTTAGAATTTTAACCTCTAAAAAAAGAAATTAAAAAAAATTTAATTTAATAAACTATACTCAATCTCTTTATGCATTACTTTCTTAATTTCTTTATTGTTGACTACTATGACATCAATTCCATTTCCGGAACAAGAGTCACGTTGTAAAGCAGTATTTATTGCTTGGACAACCAATTTAACACCTTCCTCAGTAGTCATTTCAGGGTTATACTGTGTTTCCAGTACACCTAAAGCAAAAACTGATCCTGACCCAGAAGAGACATAATCTTTAATGTGAGTAATACTTCCATCAGGAAACAAATCGTACAAATGTACACCTGAAGAGTCTTTTCCACCTAATAAAAAGTGAGTAACTCCAGGGATCATACTCATTCTTCTAATGTTTGAATACACCAATCCACCAAGTAAATTAGCTGCTTCTTTAGCAGTTGGTTGTTTATTAGTTCTAACTTCTTTTAATTTTAATTCAGCTTTTACTAACTTTGTAACTAACTGAGCATCAGAAACAGTCCCTGCCCAAGTAACAGCAAAATCATCATTAAGGATATGAACTTTATCAGCTCTTTTATCCACAATCATTGTTCCAGCAGTAGCTCGCTTGTCAGCTGCTAAAATAATTCCATCTTTACAGACAATACCTACAGTAGTAGTACCAGTTTTTAATTGTTCTTCCATATTAAACACCTTTAGAATGCTTTATCACACCTATCATTTATTTAAAGTTGAAAAGATGAAGATAATATATAAATGTTACGGAAAAAAAAGAAAAAGAAAATATTTATTCTAATTTATCTTTCATTACTGCCTTTAAATCTCTCTTATACATTCCAACATATTTATCTTGATCAATTATTTGTGTTGCAATATAAAAAACACTTAAATCAACTTGTCCAGATTGGTCTAATAATGGCCTAGTCTCAAGAACTGGTTTTTCGTATTTGATTCCTGACATTTTTTATCTAGCAGTTTGATATTCTTCTTTAACAATATTACCGTTAGCATCTGAATCAAATTGTTCCATTTTCCATCTGCCACCGAAAGGTTCGAAAACTCCGTCATTATAACATCTTACATCAGTTCTTGAACCATCTGCATGATTTTTACTGTAAATTTGTTCTTCAAACATACCATCGCCGTCATAATCCATTTTTACAAATTGTTCTAGATCTTTTTCGGCTTTAAAGTATGATACTTCAATTCCTCTGTCATCTACGCTTTTTACAGCTTTTACAACAGTTCCATCAACGATTGGATTAGTTCCACAGAATTGATTAACGTCATAAGTTGCAGTAGTTGCACAGCCAC
>CAZQLW010000040.1:0-8224 GCA_964594395.1 uncultured Methanosarcinales archaeon
CAGAAAGATCACAGTAAAAAGATTTACTGCAGTAATGCGTTGCCATGCTGAACGCACAGTATCGCATGTTCAAAGTTGAGATCAGTTCGTAAGCAACTTCAGGTTTATAAAGCGAATAATTCAAATCCTGACAATCTTTGGCATCCAAAACATCATAAAGATATGAGCAGTCTTCACAATTAGTAGCGTTGTAGCAGTAAGAACAGTTTTTGCAGTCCTTTAAATTATTTCCCGTTGAATTCTCACAGTTAATGTTAACCATGTCGCGATAAATTCCTTTATCAAGTCGCATTTTTTTCCAGATATCGAATACATTCAGGATTGATTCAAAGGAATTCAGTTTAAGTTCCTCAAGTTTCTGCTCATATTCTTCCTTTGAATGAGGTTCATTTAAAATCCAGTACTGCTTATCCCTCAGATTGGTACAGAGCAAACAGTTCTTGCATCCTTTGCAGTCAAAACAAAACGCAGACTCAGAGCAACCGTCCATGTACATCGAATATCTGACGTTGTAGCAGTTATAAACCTGAATACATTCGTAACAAAGCTCCGAATGATACGCGAAGGTGCAGTCTGCACAGTTCTTGGAATACTTAGTGAACAAATTGTAGTAACAATCTTCATTCGCTTCTCCTGCGATATCCAAATAACAGTTCTTATCGTCTCCGCAGTAGTTGCAGTACTGGCTATTTTGACAGTTAACCAAGTCCATGTTTCTTCTTGGCACTCTGTTCATCAGTTCCCCCCACTGTTCAAAGAAAGGTTTATTAAAATCATACTCCTGTCCGTATTCAAGCGGGTCCCACTTGTCACTCCACCAATAGTCAGAGTGAAAAACCTTGAAAGGCATTCCGTTAGGATAAAGTGAGATCATATCTTCTCCCGTTGCATCGCATTTACTCTTATAAAACGATCTGTCATTCCTCCATGCCATTCTTCTCTGCACTCTGCATGCAGGGCAGTTCGACGGAGGAGGGATTTCGTACTTAACTCCGTTGTATTCAGGTGAAGCGTGCTTCAGGAACTGAGTCTCCTTGTCGGAAAGCTCGAAGCCTAGGCCGCAAGAGGCGCATGTGGCAGGCATAGTATGAGTATAGAGTATTGAGGGTTGGGTATTGAGGGAAGCAAATTATTAATAATATCCCTCAATACTCAATACTCTTCCCTCAATACCAATTAATATACTTCCTCTAAATAACACTCCTCGCAAAATACTCTCTCCGGCCTCTCCGGCGCATATGTGGTCTGAATCTCCTTTTGGCATTTGTCGCACTTTCTATCAAATATCCTCCTGGGGTTTCTCCTCGCAAATCTT
Source organism: uncultured Methanosarcinales archaeon (assembly GCA_964594395.1). Taxonomy (GTDB): domain Archaea; phylum Nanobdellota; class Nanobdellia; order Woesearchaeales; family GW2011-AR9; genus CAZQLW01. Next base: position 1,316 of record CAZQLW010000040.1, read on the forward strand.
AATCGGTGTCTTTCATCCGGATGCAGACGCGGAATTGGGATGTTCATTCTCCTGTAAAACTCAAGCTCCATCTTCTGCAAGATGAAAGGTTTGTTTGTTGCCGAGCATTTGATTGCCCAATTTGTTACGTCGTCCGGAATGTCTGCAGTTTTGTCCGGCAATTGATCTGCAGGAATAATTTTTTCAACGTCCGGAGTTTCTTCAACTTCATCATGCCATTTCCAACCCTTAGAAACAGCATCCTCTTTTGTAATTGGGAAGAAGTCTTGCGCGACAGTTTCGTTGTATCCGAAATGACAAAACTCCAAAGGGAAAAACAACCCCCATTCGCCATCAGCTTGCATTCGCTCAACAATCTTTGATGACAGCGCTTCGTATTCTTCCTGAGTGTACTGTTTATTTAGGATACAGTACTTGCTTCTCTTGAGAGCCGCGCAACCAAACAAGTGTTCGGATGTGTGGCATGCAAGGCAGTAGGTAAAATTCGCGATGCTGTCCCATGTGTGCATGCACATAAGTATCCTACTTGCCGGAGCTCCTATCTCCATTGAATTGTAACTCTCTTCAATATTTGGATATCCAAATGAATAAATATCGTAACTGTCTTTTGAATCATTAAACCAACCGCAATATTTGCAGTCTTCCAGATTATTGCAGTCAAAACAGTATTTGCAGTTCTTGGAATTAAATATGTGATTGCTTGCCGTTACATTCTCGTTGTTTTGGCCTTCAATAAACAAGCGCGGACAATCAACAATGAAGTCTTGGTACTCCTCCTTAAGTTTTTCCATTGTTTCGTGCGAGCTTAAATCAATCTTTTTCATTTCTGATTCATAATCCTCTTTCGAGTATTGCTTATTTCGTATGTAGTACTCCTTACTCCTCAACCCAAAGCACATGAAACAATTGCTGCATCCGTGGCAATCATAAAGAAACGCACAGTCATTGCATGTCTTTGTATTTTGGCAGAAGACCTGATTATATCCGTTGTCTACATCAATGCATTCAAAACAAAGTTCAGAGTCCATCAAGTGGGTGTTATCAACTGAGTTTTTGTTTCTGACCAAGTAAATACCGTAATAACAGTCTTCGTTATATCCGGCTGAAGAGATCATATAAACATTTCTATTTCTCGTAGTGCTTGTCGTATATTTGCAGTTTTCATAATTGTTGTTTTGATGACGCGTCTGCTTAGGAACTACTTCGATTAGTTCTTTAAATTGTTCAAAGAACGATCTATCGGGATCGAAGTCTCTTCCGTACTCAAGCGGATCCCACTTATCGCCCCACCAACAGTCCAGGCAATATGTTTTGTATGATTTATCAATCGAGTATATGGAAATCACATCTGCATTGCACAGATCACATGTGCGCTTATAGAGTTTCCTCTCGTTTTTCCATGCCATTCTTATGATCAGTCTGCACTCGGGGCAATAGGTTGGAGGGGGGATTGGATACTTTTTTCCGTCAAATACAGGGGATACTTTCTCGAAGTACTTCAAGTCCTCACTGGGGATCTCGAATGCCGTGCCGCACTGCTTACAAATTGTCTGAACCATGATTCACAAGATTAAAGGATTAGCTTGATTACAGAGAATTATCTTAATGTATTTATAAATATCCAACAAACAATCCAATTTCTTTAATCCTGTCTATCTATTAATCCTTCTAATCAAGGTTCAGACAAGGGGGTATCATCCATAAACTTCTTTGTGATAGCATGCTTCACAGTAAACAATTTCGGGTCTATCGGGGGAATAGGTGGTTTTTATGTCTTCTCCGCATTTACCGCAGGTTCTGTCCCAGAAATGGCGGGGGTTTCTCAAATGCAGGCGGTCTTTGTGCCTTTGGAACCATTCGCGGTGCGGGACGGGAAGCTTGTGCTCTTTATAAAACTTATATTCCTGCTTGGTCAGCTTAAATAACTTACCGGATTCCTCGCATCTGATTGCCCAGTCGGTTACCTCTTCCGGGATATCTTCAATATTATCCGGCAATTGGTCGGCTGAAATTATTTTTTCAGCTTCAGGCTCTGGCGCCTTGTAGTCTGACCATTTGAATCCAAGCTTAAGGGCTTCTTCTTTCTCAAGCGGATAATAAAGCTGCGCGGTAGTTTCGTTGTATCCGCTGTTTGCAAGAAATGGAGGCAAGAATTCCCCCCATTCACCGGTGTTCTGCATATGTTCAATTATTTTGGGAACCAATTCTTCGTATTCCTCTTTTGTATATTGCTTATTTAAAATGCAGTAACTTTTGCATCGCATGTTTGTACATCCAAAGCAGTGTTTGCATGCATCCATTACCATGCAATAAGAAAGTTCATTGCAACCTTGGTAATGCAGGTATCCGCTTAAGATGTGATAGGAGTTTTCTCCAATAATTGATCCCTGATAAGACTGTTGCAAGTTAGTTCCAAACTGATAGACGTCATAATTGCTCTTTGAACCAAGAACTAACTGATAACAATACTTACAACTTTCCACATCCTCACAATCAAAACAGTACTTTGCTTCCTTGCAATTCTGCAAATAGTCACCGAGGCTATCTTGTGTGTTATGGCCAAAAAACTCTTTGAAAGTATGTTTTAGTTCAAGTTCTCTGCGTCGTTTCTTGAATTCCTGATACTGCGAGTACGATCCCAGATCAATCTCTTCCATCTTTTTTTGATACTCCTCTTTTGTTAATTGTTCATTTTCAAAACAATATTCTTTTTGTCTTAGCCCCACGCAAAGGAAACAATTACTGCATCCAATACAATCCCTCAGGAAAGAACTGAAGTTGCAGTTCGTACAATCTTGGCAACATGTAAGGCTGTGCGACCTATGTATGGTCACGCAATCGTAACAATGATCGCAATGCAGGTTATAAAATCCATCAACACAATTCCTGTTGTCTTTAAATCCATATCCGTAATAACAATCTTCGCAAAAGTCCGCGTGCATAATCAGATAACTGTTCTTGCTTGTTCCTGCGTAGTGAATATATTCAGAATTTTGTATTTCACCGTCCACGTTCAGATGCTGATTCGGAACTTTTGCAAATAACTCTTTCATTTGCTCAAAAAACGGCCGGTTAAAATCAACATCTTGTCCAAGTTCAGTCTGATCCCACTTATCACTCAGGTAACACGGCCTGCAATAAATCGGAAATGTGCGATCAGGTTTAAATTCAGTGATCACATGCTTTCCACACATGTCGCAGTTGTCGCTGAAGAGCGTGAACTCATTGCATATCAAGAGTCTTCGTTGCTGTCTGCAGTCAGGGCAATACTTTGGAGGTGGTATCAGATACCTCTTTCCATTAAATACAGGGGATATCTGTTCATAAAACCTCAGATCCTCATCAGCGATCTCGAACTCGGTGCCACATTGGGTGCATGTTTTTTGCAGAGGGAATGAGTATAGCATTTATTGATTTAACGATCGGCAATTAGCAGATTGGCACGGGCGCTTTGCGCCCTTTAGCAGATTAGCTAATCTGCCAATCTGCTAACAAGCTAATCTGCTAATTGATCATCCATAAACCTCTTTGTGATAACAACTCTCACAATACACAATATCCGGCCCGTCTGGCGGATATGCGGTTAATATATCTGCTCCGCATTGCATGCATTCCCTATTCCAGAGCTTGTAGGGGTTCTTGAAAGCGAAGCGATCGTAGTGGCGTTGATCAGGATGCTTGCGTGGAATAGGAAGCTTATTATTTCGATAAAAAAGCAGTTCTTGAGCAATGATCCTAAAAGGCCTGCCGGTTTCTATACAGACGATTGCCCAGTTAAGTATGTCATCCGGAATATCATTTAGATCATCCGGTAATTGATCAGCTGGGATTGTCCGCTCTGCTTCAACGGGAGGATCATAATCATTCCATTGGAATCCTTTGGAAATTGCCTCATCTCTTTCCAGCGGGAAAAAGCTTTGTGCCATTGTTTCGTTATAACCGAACATGGAAATTTCCGGCGGGAAGAACTGACCCCATTCTCCCGTACTTTGCATGTGCTCGATAATTCTTGCTGCAAGATCGTTGTATTCCTCTTCTGAGTATTGTTTATTAAATATGCAGTGCTTTTTATGTTCAATGCCGATGCAGCCAAGCAAGTGTGCAGATGTTCTGCCGCACCAAAGCGAATAATAAATACTGTCAGCTCCTCTGGTTACATAATATCCGGAAATTATATTTCTTATATTTGATCCGATTACGCACGAGTTGTAACACATTTCCATTCCTATTCCCCAAACATGCACATCGCGTGTGTCTTTGGCTCCCATTAAACAGTCCGTGCAGTACTTACAGTCATGCAATTCATTACAATCAAAACAGTACTGAGCGTTTTTGCTGTGGTTTAGATTATCTCCTGTGGAATCTATGTTTTGAATTCCTCTGGTTGCTTTAATGGGCTGAGTTACAAAGTAGTCCTCGGTTTTCTGTTTCATTTTTTCGATGGCAGAGTGCTTATTGGATTCAAAATGATTTACAAATTCCTCATATTCCTCTTTCGAGTAAGGCTTATTGAAGATGTGATACTCCTTTTTGTGCAAATTTACGCATCCGAAGCACTTTTTGCATCCGATGCAGTCGCACAAAAACCATGAATCCTGGCAGTTATGGCAGAAACGACTGAACTTTGTATTGTAACAGTTTCTGCAATGCGTGCATTCATAACAAAGCTCACACTTTTCTATCGATAAGAAGTCGATACAAGATCTTACATCTTCAAAAGTATGTCCATGATAAGCATCTTCGGCTTGCTCACCATCAAATACCATATAACAATTCTTTAATTTCCAGTTATCGTTTGTGTAATCGCTGTTGATGTTCTCCGTACCCAGTACTGCAATATTAGGAAAGGGAACAGATTCCATAAATTCTCTGAACTGCTCAAAGAACGGCCGGTTAAAATCAAAGTCGCGTCCGTAATCCAACGGATTGTGCTTATCCGAAAACCAAACGCTTTTATCGAAAACCTTGAACGGACCGTCAGGTTTATAATTGGAAACAATCGGTTCTCCCGAATAGTCGCATTTTCTGTTGTACAGAGATCGGGCATTATAAAAAGCAAGCCGCCTCTGTAGGCGGCAATCGAAACATTCAACCGGAGGGGGGAGCAAAAGCTTCTTGCCGTTAATAACCGGCGAAATCCTGTCCAGGAAGTCCAGTTCATCCTGATCAATTTCGAACCCGGAGCCGCATTTTGTGCAAGATTTCTGCATTACTCAAGAGATTGCTGATAGCAGGCCTCGCAGTATATCTCTTCCGGCCTTTCGGGTACATAACTTGTCTGGATATCTACTCCGCATTTGTCGCATTTGCGATCATACAAAACTCTCGGGTTTCGCATTGCGAGATGCTTCTTGTATCTCTGGAAGAAATCAATGCGCGGCAGCGGCACGCGCAATTGCTTATAAAAATTCAACTCATGCGGAATGATCTTGTATTGTCGATTTGTATCTTCACACGTGAGAATCTTGTCACAAACATCCTCTTCTACATCATCGATACTGTCAGGAAGCTCCACCTTTGGTCCGGCAGCTTGCTTCTTGCCCAAATCGTCAACCCATTTCCATCCTCGTGCCACGGCTTCTTCTTTAGTTAGGGGATAGTAATCTTGTGCTAGAGATTCGTTGTACCCATATGTAGAAATTTCCACGGGGAAGAACTCGCCCCATTCTTTGGTGCCTCTCATATGGTCAACAATTTTTGGAATCAATTCTTCATATTCCTGCTCCGTATATTGTTTATTAAGAATGCAATACTCCTTTCGTTGTACGCCTACGCATCCAAAGCAGTTTTTTGAATGATTGCATAGCGTGCAATAGATCATGTCATTCATGTGGGCCAGCGTATGATTGCTGAACAAACAGCTGTGAATTCCATAACCAGCAACTGAGCTTTCATATAATCGTTCTCCGTCTCCGCATTCATGGATATCCATGCAGTTCTTTAGCGGCATAAACCCTTGAGTAACATGTCTGCAATCCCATAAATCCTCTGAATCAAAGCATAAATGCGCATTTTTACAGTTCACCAAATAATCTCCTGTAACATTCTCATTCTGAATACCATGCAGATATTTTTGTGGATATTCCAATTTCAATTTATCAAACCTCTGTTGGGCTGATTGTAGAGCAGAATAAGAACCAAGCATTGCACGGAATTTTTCAAATTCTTCTTTGCTGACCTGTTTATTTTCAACGAAGTATTCCTTGTTTTGCATATTGCTGCACATCAAGCAATGCTTGCATCCCGTGCAACTCTTCAAAAACATTGAGTCGGAGCAGTTGTCGCAGTCCTGTAAATATGCGCTTCCGTAACACTTCACAGAATCTACGCATTCATAACAAAGCTCAGATTTGCGAGTACGAAAACAGTCAACACAGTTTTCACATTGGTTAAGGCTGTAGCTGTAATAGCAATCCCTGTTCTCATCGGAATCAAAAATCAAATAACAGTTTTTATTCTTTCCGGCATGATTTGTGTAGTCGCAGTTTTCATCATATTGATATCCCGTAAATAAATTGGGGCGTGGAGTGTTCATGAGCACTTCTTGCCATTGCTCAAAGAATGGACGATTAAAATCATATTCTTGACCGTATTCCAACGCGTCCCATTTATCGCTGTACCAATCTTCTTGCCTGTAAACTTTATATGGAGAGTCCGGTCGGATATTCGAAAGAATACTTTCTCCTGTCAGATCGCATTTGCGTTCATATAAATTTAGTTGGTTAACATGCGACATTCTTCGTTGCGATCGACAGTCGGGGCATTGTGTAGGAGGAGGTAGATCAAGTTTAACTCCGCCAATTGTGTGGCTTAGTTGATCCAGCATTTCCAGATCACCATCGGCGATTTGGAATTCTTGGCCGCATTGGGTGCAATCTGACATCGGCTTCAGTATACCTCAGCCAAGTA
>CAZQLW010000041.1:0-8158 GCA_964594395.1 uncultured Methanosarcinales archaeon
AAGCCGGGCAGCTACGCCATAAGTGATAAGTGCTGAAAGCATCTAAGCACGAAGCGCACCTTAAAAAGAGACATCTTAGAACACCGCAAGAACAGCGGTTTGATAGAAGTGATGTGTAAGTGTCGAGGCAACGAGACATTCAGCATGCACTTACTAACGTTCACAAATTTTTGTTTAATCTACATATGGTTTTCATTAAATTTCACTCCGCAAGGAGTGATTTTTTTCTTTTTCATTATTCTACATAATTTAACATTATTTCAATCTAGCTTTAGCTATATGATTTTCTGAACTCAGCTCACGAAATGTATAGTGAACACCCCAATAATAAATTTAAATGATTAAATTTTTAAATCTGTTTATGGCAAGATTATATAAAAATATTAAAGTTTACCAATTATCTTATGACTTTGTTTTAGATGTGTATGATAATACTGAAAAATTTCCAAAATTAGAGGATAATAATATTAAATCTCAACTTAGAAGAGCATCCGTTTCAATTCCCCTCAATATTGCTGAAGGAAGTGCAAAAGCAAGTAAGAAAGAATTTCTTCACTATTTGAATACAGCTTATGGTTCTGCTAAAGAAGTTGAAGTTTTGTTAAATTTATGTTATGATTTAAAATACTTTACTACCTCACAATTTGAATTTTTATCAGAAATTCTTGACGAGTTAAATGCTAAACTATTTCTTTTTATGAGGGATATTGAAGCCAAAATACCTGATCGAAAAACTAAATTTTTTAGAAAATTTGAAGAAAGGGTCAGATGATTCAGTAACGGAATTATTATAAAGTAAATGTGGTTCTTAGGGTTCATGTTTTGTAAAATCTGTGGATCATTGCTAATTCCTAAAAAAACTTCATACGGTAAATGGATGACTTGTCCAAAAGGTTGTAAACAACCAGAATTGAACCAAGATAATAAAGAAATTACTATAAAGAATAAAAATACTGCAAAACGAATTGAAGTTATGGACGATAAAAACATCCTTGCAGTCCATGATCATAAATGTCCGAAATGTGGTTATGATAAAGCTGAATTAATTGAAATGTCTTGTAGTTATTCTGATGAAGATAACATTTACCGAATGAAATGTGGTAAATGTGGACATATTGTGCAATTGGAAGGAAAGATTGGCTAAATTAAATATTAAGTTAATATAAAATATAAAAATTACTACTTAACCTTTAATATTACCAATTGGCATTAATTTAACAACTTTCTTTGCAATTCCTAACTGGTGAGATGATTCTGCAACTAACTCAATATCTTTGTAAGCACCGCCAGCCTCTTCAGCGAGACCTTTCATACTTACTCCGTGCACATAAATACCTTTCTTTAACATTGTTTCTTGCAATTCTTTACCGTCAAACTTTTGTTTCGCAGCAGATCTACTCATGATTCTTCCTGCACCGTGCGCGGTAGATGCAAAAGTTTCTTGATCAGCTTTATCACTGCCAACAAGAATGTATGACCCCGTTTCCATGCTTCCGGGTAAAATTACTGGCTGACCAATGTTTTTATATCGTTCAGGCAATTCTTCATGTCGAGAAGGTCCAAAAGCACGGGTTGCACCTTTTCTATGGACAACTAATTCTTTCTCTTTCCCGTTAATAATATGTTTTTCTAACTTCGCAACATTATGACAAACATCGTAAACTAATTTAATTTCAGTTTCATTACCAAAAACTTCTTTAAAAACTTCTCTAACCCGGTGCATGATAACTTGTCGATTAACAAAAGCCATGTTTGATGCGCAAGCCATTGCAGAATAGTACGCTTTTCCTTCCGGAGAATTCATTGGAGCACAAGCCAATTCCCGGTCCAAAACTTGAATCTTGTACTTTGGCATAACTTCTAAAAACTGTCGCATGTAATCAGTTGCAACTTGGTGTCCAAGACCACGAGAACCGCAATGAATCATTAAACAAACTTGTCCGTCTTGGGTGATGCCCATAATTTTTGCCAACTCTTTATCAAAAATGTTTTCTTCTTTAACTTCTTGAATTTCTAAAAAATGGTTTCCACTACCTAAAGTTCCCACTTGATCATAACCACGTTTAATTGCCTTATCAGAAACATCTTTCGAATCTGCTCCCGGAAGACAACCATTACTTTCAGTATTAGCCACATCGTCTGCAGTTGCGTAACCGTTCTCCAAACACCATTTTGAACCTTTTTCTAAAACTTCTTTAAACTCTTCTTTGGTTAACTTTACAAAACCTGTACAACCAACGCCTGCTGGTACTTTTTTGAAAAGAGTATCTACTAGTTCCTTAATTTTTGGTTTAACTTGGTCAACAGTAAGATTTGTGGTGATTAATCGTACACCGCAATTAATATCAAACCCCACACCGCCAGGAGAGATCACTCCACCTTCTTCCGGATCAAAAGCAGCAACCCCACCGATTGGGAAACCGTATCCCCAATGACCATCTGGCATGCAACAGGAATATTTTTGTATCCCCGGAAGAGAAGCTACGTTAGCTAACTGGTTAAAAACTCCCTGATCCATAGAATCAAGTAAAAGTTTGTTAGCAAAAACTCTTCCTGGAACGTTCATTCCTTCTTTGTAAGATGTTGGCAATTCCCAAATATTATCATTAATTTTAATCACACATTCTGGCGGACCTAATTTAATTTCTTTCATTTTGTAACCTCGTAAGTATTATCTAAATAATTAATAGAAGTTATTTTAGAAGTTCCTTATTTAAAAGTTTTGTAAATATTTCATTCTTGAATACCTAACTTTTTAATCTTCCGATGTAATGTTTCTGTACGAATTTCAATCTTCTTTGCTGTTTTTGCAACGTTCCAATCATTATCTTTAAGAGTCTGAGTAAAAAATTGCCGTTCAAATTCTCGTTCAGCATCCTTCCAAGAAAGTTCTTCCAAAGGTAAGAATTTAGCAATATTTCTGGAAAGTGAAGAAACTTCCTGATACATTTTTTCCATCTTTTGCGGTTGAATAACTTCTTTATACTGGTCAAGTGTTGACCTAATAGCTTTATCAACTGCATCTTGTTTGTATTCCTCTTTAGACTTAATGTCGCCACGTAATTTATCAACGTCAATGTGTAACTCTTTAATTGCTCGATGAATACTTCTCCGGTTAATACCCAAAAATTTTGATAATTCAGAAATGTTACCTTGGTGTAACTTGATTTCTTTCTTAAAAAATTCTTTTTTGAAAAACTTTTTCGCTTTAGAGAAACTATAATTTGCAGGCACATAAACGTTTAATTGTGGTGATTTAAGTTTATCAGAGATATCAGATTCAATCTGTGGAATAGTTATCCCCCAATGTTTTTCCATTGATTCTTCTAATAACGGGGAAACTTTTTCTTTAATTGTTTCTTCTAAATCTTTAGATGTCATAGTTAAATTTCCTAAACAATGTTCCTGCAGGTAGCCCGTACAAGAAAATTAATACTGGCAAAATGATTAATAAATTATTATTTGAAACCATAATAGTAATGGTAATGTAAATGATGATGAAAAACAAATAATTTGAAATTGTTTGAAGATATTTTCTTTGTTTTTTAATATAAAATAAATTAATGGGGAAATAAATTATTGGAATTAAAGTAAAATAAAAGTTTTGGAAATAAATGAACAAGAATAGTGAATAAGCTAAGATTAAATAGAATAAAAACCCTTTCATAAAAATAAAATACTTTTTTCCTGGTTTAAGTTCTTCAGGCGCAATATAGGAAAGTATTACTCCTAACAGAAAACCGATTAACGAAATCGTGATTGTTAAAACCTCTTTGATCATAATGGGAGGAATTATTATAAGTTTTTAAGAGTTACTGTTTGAGATTGTATTGAAAAATAGAAGTTATGTTTTTTCACTTAATTTCTTTTTTAAATTTCTTTAAGAATTTATCCCAATCGTTTTCATCAACTACTGTACCGCAAGCGTTCTCATGACCGCCACCATACCCGTCAATTCCTACCAAAGCTTTCTCCAAAGCTTTCTTAATCGGAAATTTTGCCCGTAAACTACATTTCATTTTCCCGGACTTGTTTCTAGCAATTAAAACAACTTTGTCTGGATAAAGGTTAGTTAACTCGTTAGCCAAATCAGCAGTAAATGACCATTGATTCTCAGTATAAAAGAAAAGTAAGAGCTTACTCTTAGTAACTTTCTTTTTAGCTGTTTTGATTAAATTTTGATATTTTTCATCAACATGTTTAAACCGTTTATAGAGAAACTTACCTTGAGATGTTTTCTGTTCAAGAATTTCGTCAGGAGATTTTATTCTAGAAAGTATTTTTATACATTTATTAACTTCATACAACTGGCCTTTAAGTAGAAAAGAAAATATTCTTACCAGTTTTCCTATCGGCTGCTGGTAAACTGCATCGTTAAGATCTTTCTTTTCAGGAAGAAGTTCCGGATATTTTTCAATAAACTCATCAATGAAATTGGGCATGTGCCAATCAGCTAAACAGCCAACAGTAGCTAACCAAAGATCATTTTTATTGTTAGCTATTTGGTAAGCCATCCTACTTGTAGGAAGATAAATGTCAGGTTTTTTCTTGCGAGGATTATAATATTTTACATTTTTAACTTTTAACGGATCATGATGGTCAATCCAAAATATTGGTTTTTTAGCTTCATTAACAAAATCCTGTTCAACAATGGGGATATCTAAAATAAAAATCTTTTCAGGATTATTTTCTTCAACTTTACGTAAAAATTTTGCATCAACTTTAGGTGCAGCTTTAACTATCACGCCTTTACCTAACCGATGTATCCGGTAAAGTAAGAGGAACGAACATAAACCGTCAGGATCATCATCATAAAAAAATAATGGATTCTTAGCAGTATCAAGTTCTTCCCGGAGAGTTTTTACTTCATTTTTGGTTAACATTAGTATAAAAAGGAATTTTTGGTAGTTTTTAAAGGTTGGGGTCAGTTTAGTCACCCTAAGTTAAATAGCAAACATCAGCGCCAATGGAGGCGCATGGGACGAGTCAAAGACGAGACCCATAATCGCGCCGTGCCCTGATGTTTGCTTAAACACAGTTAACTTAACTGCTTATTGAGGTTGATAAAAAAACAAAAACCTTTTTAATGTCTAAAATATTACTACTAAATATGCCTTTATACGAAAAAAAGTGGTGGAAAAAACTTTTTGCTAAAAAACAACATCAAAAAAAAGTTGATTCTGTTAAAGACATTGGAGCAATTATCGATTTTCTTGAAGTTGTTAAACTTGAAGCTGAAGAAATTTTACCAGAACTAACAAAGTTAAATAATTTAGAGAAAGAACGGCAAGTTGCCCGATCAGGAATTAGACAAATCAATTTGGAAACTCAAGCAAAAATATTAGACAAAATTATTGAAAAGTACGAATTTTTTCAAAATGATGTTGATATTAACGGGTTAAGGGTAAAAATGATTGCCAGACAATTCTTAAAAAATGCTGAAAAGGACGGCTTGAAAGATTTAATTAACGAAAAAAAGAAAAATTCTAAATGGAAATTTTTATGGTAAAAACTTAATAAAATACCGGATTAAACTTTTCTTCTCCAGCAGCTAACTTGATAAATTTTATTTCATTCTCAATGACTTTATCAAAATTAAACACGCTTCTTTTAACAGGATGATCAATAACTTGATATTCAACACCTTCATCAGCAATAATTACTTGCACATAACGTTTAGGACGGGAAGTTAATTTTCTTGTTTTAGAGTCAAGGTCATACTCATCTCTCCAAGAACCGGGATGAATTAACACTTTACCGGATTTATCTTCAACATACTTTTCATGGATATGACCAAGAATATGAATGTGATCTTTCTTCATTGTCCGTTTCCTTTTTCTTTTAAAAGTGTTAACAATATTGTCAACGTCCCAATGGACACTTTTTAACCGTTTATAAAATTCTCTAAATAGTTCCCTAGAAAATGTATATGTTGGATCAAAATAGTAACGAAAAGGATAATATAAAACACTTTTTAAGAAATATTTTGACGTGTTCAAAGTGATTTTCTTAATTACTGGTCGATAAAGGTTAAACAAAGTTTGTCGAGGAAATATCCTTTCCAAAAAAGGATGATCTTCTTTCATTTCCATAAATTTACTAATTAATCCTAAAGAAGTAAATGGTAAATTTAAAATTTTTTCGTGTTTATAAGTTAAAAACAATTTATCAAAATTAATCTTATTCAAGAAATCGTACTGTTGACCATGTTCAACATAAACAGTTTTGTAACGATACTTTTCTATAAAATGGACCCGTTTACTATTACCAACAATCTTTTTAATTTTTCTTTGTACTTGTGAATAAACTAAATCAAAATCATGATTACCAAAAATGAAATAAATCTGATGTTTCTTATTGTTAATAAAATTTTCTAGAGCTTCAAAAACTTTACTATGAGCGTGATAAATCAGGTTCAATTTTGATAAAGATATTTTTTCTGTAACATGTCGTGGATAAGTTAACCTGTTTTTATCAAAATAAGGGCATTTAAGAAAATCAAAAGTGTCGCCGTTAAAAATCAAATCTACCGGATGTTTTCTTTTACTTAATTCTTTAATAAGTTCTGATAAAGCTTTATCGCTAATGAAATCGTCAGTAAGGTTACCACAACCCATCTCTATATCACCGATAATAATTATCTCTTTTTCTAAAGGCATGATTAGAAAGAATATTTTAAAGGATATAAATTTAATGGTTAAATGCAAATAAATTCAATAAAATTTCAATAACTCTTCCCGAAATAGAACCAGCTAGTAGCTTCTTCTTTACAGAATGAACATTTCTGTCCTTTTTTTAACTTTGGCTGTTCAGAAAGGCTGTTCAAAGATTTACCTGCTGTTGCTTCTTTAAACAGATCTTCACAAGGTACAGAACCGCACCAGGGTGCGAAAACAATCTTTTTATTTTTGAAAGCATCTTTTGTGTCTTTAAGATTGTCAACTTTAACAATACTGTTTTTCTGTATCGTTTTAGCTTTTTCAAACAAATCGTTATGAATCTGTTCCAATAACAGTTCAACTTCTTTATCTAAAGCAGTAATTTCTAAAGCTTGTTTTTCTGAAGTGTCCCTTCTTGAAACCATAACTTGATGTTTCGCTAAATCTCTTGGTCCCAACTCTATCCGGACAGGAATACCTTTCATTTCCCATTCGTTAAATTTCCAACCAGGACTATAATTATCACGATCATCTAAATATACAGAAATACCTTTCTTCTCTAAACTTTTCTGGATTTCTTTAGCTTTCTTCAAAACTTCACGTTTAGAATCTTCGAAAAGAATAGGAACAATCACTGCTTGCGTTTCAGCCAGTTTTGGTGGAAGCACTAAACCTTTATCATCACCATGCATCGCAATCATTACTCCAATCATTCTTGTCGTAATTGCAAAAGTGTTCTGCCAAACATAATCTTTTTCACCCTTTTCGTTAGTGAAAGAAATTTCAAAAGCTTTACTAAAATTTTGGCCATCAAAATGAAAGTCTGGCCCTTGAATAGCTTTACCGTTAGGCATAATAAATTCCATACTAATCGTATATTCTGCACCAGCAAACTTTTCCTTTTCAGATTTTCTCCCAATCAAAGAAGGCATTGCTAAATAGTTTTCACAAACATCGTTATAAATTCCAAGAATTTCGTCAGCTTCAGCTTCAGCTTCTTTTTTCGTTGCGAAACAAGTATGACCCTCGTTCCATAAAAATTCTCTTCCTCTCAAGAATGGAGTTGGATGTTTAAATTCCCACCTAACAACGTTGTTCCATTGATTTATACGTAATGGAAGATCGTTATGAGAACGAATCCATTTTGCATAAGAATCATACATAATCGTTTCGGATGTTGGTCTAACAGCTAAACGTTCTTTTAATTTCGAACTACCAGCATGAGTTACCCACGCAACTTCAGGAGCAAAACCTTCAATATGACTAGCTTCTTTTTGTAATAATGATTCTGGGATAAATAATGGAAAGTAAGCATTCTTAATTCCTACGGATTTAAATCTACAATCAGTAACATCTTTAATTTTTTCCCAGATAGAATAAGATCCCGGCTTGTAGACAATACATCCTGAAACGGATGAGTAATCAGCGAGGTCTGCTTTCTGAATTACTTGGGTGTACCACTCACTGAAGTCTTTATCTTTACTTACAGTTATTCCTTT
>CAZQLW010000042.1:0-8088 GCA_964594395.1 uncultured Methanosarcinales archaeon
CCAACTTTCTTTTTGCCTTTAGATTTTTCTTTATATTTATCCAACACTTTATTGTAAAGCAAAATAACATGCGCTCTACCAGAAATGTACAAATTGTCAACTGTATATCCTCTTTGTTCTAAAGTATGAATCTCTTTCAACAAAACTAACGGGTCAATTACCATTCCGTTGCCAAGAAGACAATCAACATTCTTCCAAGTTATTGCTGAAGGAATTAAATGAAAAATATGCTTTTCTTCTCCAACATAAACAGTATGACCAGCATTGTTACCGCCAGTAGCTCTTGCAGAAACATCAAAATACTTTGCTGCCCAATCGACAAATTTACCTTTCCCTTCGTCTCCCCACTGACCACCAAGAATTGCAAAGATATTCGCCATTCTAGTCACCTCCAAAAGAATTGATTAAGTCTGGCAATTCAAACAAATCAATGATATTATATTCAGCTTGCGTTTTTCTTTCCGGATCATAGTTAACGCAAATAAAACCTTTATTTTTTGCTTCTTGAAATTGCTCATTTATTGATCCAACATAAATCATTCCTTTTTCAAAAACAAGTTCATCAACAACTTCAATCTCCATTTGCTTTAATTTTTCTACAATCTCAAAGTTCTTTGCTTCAGGAGCCAAGAAAACTTTTCTAATTGCTGGTAAAGGCTCTTCGTACTCTTCTTTAAATTCTTCCCATCTTTTAATAGCTAATTCCGTTAATTCTTTACTCAACCCGATATAATCCTCTGGCCGTAAAGATTTCAATTTCAATTTAGTATCTTCTCGAATATCTAACTGTTCAACAAAATCATGCAATTCCTCTACTGTACAATGTTTCCCTCGAGAAAAATCTTTCATAAGTTCATAAGGTTGTGCATAACCCTCTTTCCGTAATAAAGTCTGAACTGCTTCTGTAAGAATACTTCCAAAATCTTTCAGTTCAATAGAAATCTTTTCCCTATTAACTTGTAATCTCTCCAATTCTTCTAAAATATGTAAAACAACTAAATAAGAATGTGCAAAACCAACCCCAATTGCTCTTTGTGCTTCATGATCAGATAAATCTCTTTGTAATCTAGAAACTTGTAACTTATTGATAAAACCAATAAACTTTGCATTTGCTTCTTCAACACTTCCTTCAGCAACTTCCATCCTCCAAGGATTAATCTTATGTGGCATAGTAGAAGAACCAACTTCATGAGAAATCTTCTGTTGTTGTAGATATCCTAAAGATATGTATGTCCAAAAGTCCATTGCTAAATCTTTAAAAATATTATTGATACTAATCATAATACTAAACAATTCTGTAAACCCATCATGAAATTCAATTTGTGTGCTCATTAAATTTGTTTCAAAACCAAGATTTTCAATAAACTGTGTTGTAAAAGAAATCCAATCTACTTCTTCTGCCGCAAATTGTTGTGCGGCATGATTTCCAACAGCACCATTACATTTTGCAGGTAATTTGAAATTATTCAATTTAACTAACTGTTTTCTCAATCTATCAAGGTAATTCGCCATCTCTTTTCCAAAAGTTGTTGGAGTAGCCGGTTGACCATGTGTCCTTCCTAACATTGCTGTAGATTTCTCTTTCTCTGCAATTTCTACTAATTGATCTAATAAGGAAACTAAACCCGGAATGTAATAAGATTTTAATGCCCCTTGAATCATACAATCATGAGCAACATTATTCATATCTTCAGAAGTTAAACCAAAATGAACAAACTCAAGCACCTCATTTAATGAACTTTCTTTCATTTTCATTTTTAAGAAATATTCTGCTGCTTTGCAATCGTGATTAGTTGCTTTTATATCTTGATAACCAAAACGATCAATGTCCTGAACAATTTGTGCATCCTGTAATGTAAAATTCTTAACAATATTTCTTAGAAAACTTTTCTCTTCTAAAGTAAATGTTCTTACTGCTTTAAATTCAACACACTCAGATAAAGCAACTAAATATTCTACTTCCATGAAAAGACGATATTTGATTAAAGCAAATTCAGAAAACCAATCTGCTAATGGTTCGGTCATTAATCTATGTCTACCATCAATTGGAGAAATAGCTTTTAAAGAATGTAAATTTAGATCTTCAGATTTAATTGTAATCACCCCTTGCTTTGGGAATTACTTATTGTTTTATATTGATTACTATATTTAAATATAGATAATAAAGAAATAGAAAAAAAAATTATTCTAATAATTTATTAATTTCTTTCAAAGCATTGATAGCACTATTTACTTTACTTTTAAACAAAACAGCATCATCCCTAGTTCCGCCATAATCAACTAAATGAGTAGAATTTTCATTTAAATGATTTAAACTAACCAAAGCATTGTTAAGATTATTATTAACTATTTGAATGTAAGCAGCCCTATTTTTAACACGTTTATTGCCAACACTTTTCTTTGCACCAAATATCCACCAACCTCTTTTATTCATTCTAAATCTACCTCCAAAAATCAAATAATGTCTTCTTCAGCAACTACAATAAAATCGCCAGTAGCAATTACTGCTGAAAATGGGATTAAAATTTCACCATCTTTAGTTTTCTCTAATTCCATCTTTTCAATGTATGATGTAGAATTAGATAATTGTAAATGAATCAATTCGCCAGAACCAACTTCAAAAACTAAGTCGCCAATTTCTCCAAATTTTTTACCAGACTTTGAAACTACAGTTTTACCTAATAATTCTTTAGAATAACTTTTTTCTTTATCTTCCATAATAGATCACCCTCATTTTGTTTAATTATGATTATAAAATAAGTAGAGATGGTTAATATATAAAGTTTTCTGTGAAGCAAGGGTTATATTCAGAAGATTTAATAATAAGTAACGATTTATCTAATATCATGTTTATTCACAATCTTAATCCAACATTACTTTCCTTAGGCCCTTTAGAAATCCGCTGGTACGGTTTAATGTACGTTTTAGGATTCTTTCTATCAGTTGGATGGATGTTCTATTTAAAAAAGAAAGGAAAACTAAACTTAACCAAAGATCAAATCTGGGATTTTATGTTTTGGTTAATGCTCGGAGTTCTTATTGGTTCAAGATTGTTCGAAGTATTCTGGGAACCAAGATATTACCTCTCTAATCCTTTAAATTTTTTCAAAATCTGGCAAGGGGGCATGTCGTTTCATGGTGGTTTTGTTGGAATTGTTACTGCTGCTTATATTTACTGTAAAAAGCATAAACTTAACTTTTGGAGAATGGCAGATGTAATGTCAATTCCAACTTTATTTGCTTTAGCTTTAGGAAGACTAGCTAACTTTGCTAATGCCGAACTTGTTGGAAGACCATTTCAAGGTAAATGGTGTGTCATTTTTCCTAAACACGATCAAGTTTGTAGACATCCTTCAACTTTATACGCAGCAGGGAAAAGATTTATTGTTACTGGCTGGCTTTTTATTCTAACATTCTGGCAATCTTTCCGTCCCGGCTTCATTTTTTGGAACTTTGTTTTCTGGGAAGGTTTGGGTAGAATCATTGTTGACTTTTACAGAGAAGATACACTATGGAAAGGATTTACAATCGGCCAATGGTTCAGTGCAATAATGGTAATAATCGCATTATACTTTTTTGTTAAATATTACAAGAAAGATTGGGGAAAAATATTTAAACGATAAAAAAATGATTAAAAGAGAGGTATTTTAGAAAATGGCAAAAGGAGATAAAAAAGTAAACTGGGTTTTAACTTTAGTAATGTCTATCTTGTTCGGTTATTTAGGAGTAGATAGGTTTATTATGGGACATGTAGGATTAGGAATATTAAAATTAATTACTATTGGTGGATGTGGGATTTGGACAATAATTGATATCATTCTAGTTGCAACAAAACACAAGTTTGAAGGTATTGAATGGGTTGATTAATCTTAATTTTTTATTTTTTTTCTTAATTTAAACAATCATGAAAATTTCTAAAAAAGTTAAACCTGTATTTTTAGATTTAATCAGTTTTGGTAGTCCACAAGCAATAGTGTTCAATTTAACTACCATTTTCATCTTATTGTTTATTACACCAACAAAAAATTTAGTTTATTCGCCGGTAAAATGTATTTTTAAAAATGTCTTGTTGCCTTTAATTTTCAGGGGTAACTGTCCAACTTCTGGCTTGTTTGCTAATTGTGAGGATCCTGCTTGCGGTTTAACAAGAGCAATGTCGAGCTTGTTACATGGTGATTTTTTTGCAGCTTGGAACTTTAACAAAGGAGTTTATTTACTGTTCTCAGTAATGATAATAGTATTAATCATCAATCTTGTTAAAACAATTAAGTATTATAGAAAACATGGTAAAATCTATGATTTTGGAAAAACATTTAAATAATCTTAATCTTAATTATCTTTATAGGAGGTAAATAATATGAAAAGAATAGTTACAATTTTAATGTTATTAAGTTTAGTTTTGTTAGTATTTTCCTGTGCAACCGAAACTATAGAAAGCACTTCTCAACCAATAACTGAAAATATTGAAAGCGGTAGTAATGCCCTTGTTGTTACAGAAAATTATTACCAAATTGTAATTGAAAATAGTAAGTTCATGCCAATAGACATCGAAGTTAAAACAGGTACAACTATTGAATGGATCAATAAAGATTCTGTTGATCATACCGTAACTTTTGAAAATGGTGACTTTGATCAAGAACTTGTTGTCGGAGCAACTGCAACAGTAACTTTTACAGAAACAGGAACATTTAGATATTTCTGCCAGTATCATCCAGGAATGCGTGGCAGTGTAGCAGTTAGTTGATTTTTTATGTTTAAAATGCACTAATAGAATTGAGTAATCATGTAACAAAGAAATAATTTATTATCAATTATAATATAATTTCCCTTCCGCTCTTTGCTCTCGGTCTTTAACAGAACCGACTTTATTGATTCTTGGACGATGACTATTAGGGTCTCTACGTAAACTAATTCCTAATTCTTCTAAAAATAAGTTCATCCCTTCAACCATCTCAAAAGGTCCACGTAATAAACCATTCTTTGCCGGCTCACCAGTAAATACAATTAACCGGTCAGAGAGGTAATCTAAAAACATCAAGTCATGATCTACAACAAGAACAGCAACTTCTCTTTCCGCAGTTAAGTTCTTAATAACTTTAGAAATTAATAATCTCTGTTCAACATCAAGATAAGCAGAAGGTTCATCTAAAAGAAACAATTCTGCTTCTTGGCTTAAACATTTAACAATGGAAACTTTTTGTAATTCTCCACCCGAAAGTTCAGACAACTTTTTCATCATTAACTTTTCAATTTCTAAAGGTTTAATCAACTGGTTTTGATAATTTTTTATCGCTTCATCTAAAAATTCCATCACTAACTTGTCAGAGCCAGTTTCCAAATACTGGGGCTTATAAGCAACTTTAATATCTGTATCAATCTTTCCAGAATCAAGATCAACTAATCCAGCAAGAATTTTTACAAAATTAGTTTTACCAATTCCATTTTCGCCAAGAACACCAACAATTTCGTTCTTATGTAAAGTACCTTCACTAGTTTCAAAATTAAATTTGCCTAACTTTTTCTTAAGATTTTTCCAAGAGATTAGTTTTTCAGGCGTACCAACTTGCCTTTGTTGAACTTTTTCAAACTTGATAGGGTAACTTCTAAACCGAACATTTTCTTCTTTCAAATAGCCTTCCAAGAAAGAGTTAATTCCTTCCCGGGAACTTTTCAAACCGGAAACAATTCCGTAAGCTGCTTCCTGACCGTACATTAAGTTAAGTAAATCTGTCATATAGTCTAAAATAATTAAATCGTGTTCAATAACCATTACTGAAGTTTTTTCATTTGCTAAAGAGCGGATGAATTTAGAAGCGTTTACTCTTTGTTTAATATCTAAATATGAACTAGGCTCATCAAACAAATAAATGTTAGCTTTCTTTAAAATTGCAGCAGCAATCGCTACTCGTTGTAATTCACCACCGGAAATTTTACTGATTTCTGTATCTAAAAAGTTAGTTAATTGTAAAGATTCGGCAACTTCTTCTAATTTCCCCTGCTCATCAACTTTCTTTAACAATTTCTTTACAGTACCTTTAAACTGTTTTGGGATTAAGTCCACTTGTTGTGGTTTGTAAGATAAAATAACTTCATTTTTTTTCATTTTCTCTAAGAAATTCTGCATCTCTGTGCCTTTAAAATATTTGATAATTTCTTTAAAATCTGGTTTTTTGTTCCAATTACCTAAGTTAGGTTCAAGAATACCAGCAATAACTTCCAAAGCAGTAGATTTACCGATTCCATTCTTTCCTAGGATTCCAGTAACTTGGCTAAATAAAGGTGTTGGTAAAGAAAAAAGTTCGAAAGCGTTCTCACCATAACGATGAACAGGATCTTTGTTTAAAGCTTCAGGAAGATTAATTATTTGGATAGCTTCAAATGGACACCGGTTTTGACAAATCCCACAACCTGTACAAAGCAGTTCATCTATCTTAGCCTTTTTATGCACCTCGTGCGGTAAAATACAATCTTTCCCGGTCCGGTTAACTGGACACAATTTAGCGCAAAGATAATCTCCACATTCTCGAGGATGACATTTGTCCTTTTCAATTATAGCGATCCGTTTCTTCATAATTATGCAGATTTTCTGCTGGTTTTATATTCTTTTTGGAAAAATTAAGCCAGGAAAGAACTAAAAACTTATAAAAGCAAAAGTATTCTAGACCAACTATGGCCACAAAAGTAAATCCGTATGAAGTTGAAGGTAAAATGGATTATGATAAACTGATCACAAGGTTTGGAATAAAGAAATTAACCTCAACTGATTTGAAAAGAATTGAAAAAATTGCGGGAGAAATTCACCCTTACTTAAAAAGAGGAATATTTTTTGCTAACCGTGACCTTAAATGGTGTTTAGACGAGTATGAAAAAGGCAACAAGTTTTTCTTATATACTGGTTGTGGTCCTTCTGGACCTTTACATTTAGGCCATTTAACAACATGGATATTTACTAAATGGTTACAAGATAAATTTGGAGTCGAATTATGGTTCCAGTTTACAGATGATGAAAAGTTTTTGTTTAAAAATAAATCTTATGACGAAATTCAAAAATGGACTCATGAAAATATGTTAGATGTAATTGCTCTTGGTCTTGACCCTAAGAAAACACATTTCTTAATTGACACAAAACATGCAGCAATAATGTATCCTGAAGCAATTAAAGTTGCTAAAAAGATAACATTTTCAACAATTAAAGCTGCTTTTGGTTTTAATGATTCTAACAATATAGGTAGTATTTTTTACACTTCAATGCAAACAGTACCTGCATTTTTACCTAACGTTTTAAATAATGAAAAACGACCCTGCTTAATCCCTTTAGGGATTGATCAAGATCCACATTTCAGAGTTAGTAGAGACGTTATTCAAAAATTAGGGCACCATAAACCAGCAATCTTGCATGCAAAATTTATGCCACCAATGACTGGTCCTGAAGGAAAGATGAGTAGTTCTAGTCCAGAAACTGCTATCCTAACAACAGACGATGTTAAAACGGTAAAAAATAAAATTAATAAACATGCTTTTTCTGGTGGAAAACCTACAATTGAAGAACATCGTAAATTGGGTGGAAATCCAGACATTGACATTGCTTACCAATGGTTGAGATACTTTGAAGAAGATGAAACTAAACTTAAAAAAGTATATAAAGATTATAAGTCTGGAAAATTATTGTCAGGAGAATTGAAAGCAATTTTGATTGAAAAAGTTAATTCTTTTCTGACCGAACATCAAAAACGTAGAAAAAATGCCCACAAACTGATTGATCAGTTTGTTTACAAAATTTAACGAGGTAATCATAATGGAAATTAAAATTTATATAATCCCCACATGCAGATGGTGTGCAAAATTAAAGGAATGGTTTAAAAAAAATAAGCATAGTTATCAAGAACATGATTTAACTGAAAGTGATTCTGCTAGAGATGAAATAATTCAAAAATCTCACCAAATGGCTACACCGGTAACAATTATTAGTAGAGATAAAACAGAAGAAGAAATAGAAAAAATCAAAAATGGAGAAGAGGTAGAAATTCCTGAAACAGTTGTTGTCGGCTTTGATGAAAAGAAATTAAAAGAAGCTTTGAAGGAATATGA
>CAZQLW010000043.1:0-7880 GCA_964594395.1 uncultured Methanosarcinales archaeon
CGCCTGCTGCACCCCGTAGGGCTAGGGTCAGTGTCTAAGTACCCTTCTCCGGGCTACCGCTCTCACGGCCCGTACTGATCATAGGTTTGGTAGTCCATTACACTACCAACAGCCTAATCAGCCGCCAACTCATCCTTAGGTGTTGCCTTTAAGTAAAGAAACATTCCAGTATTCCTTACCTATCTGGTTTTAGCCACAGTTTCCCGTGGTTATCCTAGGCCTAAGGTTAGATTATTGACGTGTTACTGAGCATTCTGCCTGTGCCTCCGAAGAGACCCTCTGACTTGCATGGCTTAGTCGAACTCCCATAGCAGCACTCTCCCGCAGGATCAACGGGGATTCTTTCTAAATGTTTAATTAGAATTTTTTAATAATCCTGTTTTATTGTTTTCCGATCGCAATTTTTTAACTTTCAAGGAATTGTTCATCATAATCGTCCAAAATTATTTGGATCACCTTTTTCGTACTCAAGATTAATTGAATACACATTTGCTTTAGTTCAAGAACGGGGTGTGTTTATAAAGATTACGGTATAATTTTATCTCTTTTTTTTAACTCTACTCTTATTTTTTTTCGCTTAGAAATATAAACTCATTAAATTTTACAATAAACATTATATTTTTGGTTAATTTTTTTTAAATTTAATTCACTTTTTTCTAAATTTGCAATAAATTTATTATAATCAATTATTTTTTTAATTTCTTCTCTTGTTCCTCTATTAATTCTACCGATAATTTCTCTTGCGGGGGTGATTGGATTAACTTTACCTAAAATTAAAATATTTTCTTTCCTCATATTTGTAGTTAAATTTTCAATAGTGGTTCTTCTTCCTTTATCTGTTAAGTATAATAATAAGTTCGCACAAATTATTATGTTGTATTCTTCTTTAATTTTTGATTGTAATATGTCATGGACATAAAATTGGCATTTTTCTTTAACTTTTTCACTGATAACAAAGTTTGGGTGAGGATATTTATTTTTATTAAAAGAAAAATATTCATTTTTTAAATACTGGTCAAATCTTTCTTTTATTCTTCTTACCCTTCCTAAATTCATCATTTGTTTACCCTCTTTAGCTATTGTAATCATTCTTTCACTAATGTCCATTCCTATAATTTGAAAATCGTTTATTCCGTCTTCTAATAATAATGTTGTTAATGAGAACGCTTCTTCTCCACTTGCAGAAGGTAAAGAAAGTATTCTTGTTTTTTGATTTTTTTTAATTTTGGGTAAAATCACTTCTTTAAATCCTCCCATTAAACATTCTCGAAACATTTTACTATGGTAATTCAATCCGTAATCAAAGAAATCCTGCATAATTATTTCTGGTTTTTCTTGTCTTAATTGAGAGTTTTGTTTAAAGAATAAATCTAATTTCCACGGTCCATAATATTGTTTCACATAATCAGATAATTCATTTAATGTAAGCGACACTTCTGAGTATATTTATGTTTTTTATAAATAGTTCTGTGACTAAAAAGATATGTTTTTAAACAATTAATGTTTACTTATTTTATCAATGATCCCTAATTATAAAAAAAACAACTTGATTAATTTGATTAATTCTATTATTTCTGGATTTGGTGGAAAAATAAGTCACCCCCATTTAAGCGATTTATCAAAAGAAATTAAACAGTCAACTAATGTGGTTCTTCTTGTTATTGATGGGATGGGTTCTGACGTTATTGAAAAACTTGGCAAAAAAAGTTTCTTTCTAAAAAATAAAGTTAAGAATTTAACTTCTGTTTATCCTCCGACAACTACTGCTGCTATCACCACTTTGTTTACGGGCCTATCTCCTAAAGAGCATGGACTTCTTGCTTGGTTAATGTATTTCAAAGAAGTAGACGAAGATGTTATGATTCTTCCTTATAAAACTACTGAAGGTAAAAAACCTCGTAAAAAATTTTTGCCAAAGATGATTAGTATTTTTAACAAAATTAAAGCAGAGAAACATGTTATTATGCCCCGTAAATTGCTTCAAAGTCCTTATAATCTTTCTTTTATACAATCCACTCAACAATGGAATTATCGTAACTTCAATGGAATGTTAACAAAAATTAAAAATGCAATTAAATCTAGCTCTAAACGAAAATATGTTTATGCTTACTGGCCAAAGTACGATTTAGTTTGTCATCGTTTTGGTAAAGAGAGTAAAGACGCTAAAGACCATTTGAAGAAGATAAGTTTTACATTAGAACAGTTTGTTAAAAAAATGCGCGATACTAATACTTTGCTTTTGATTACTGCTGACCATGGTTTTATTACTAGCGGTAAAAAACGTGCTGTTGAACTATCTAAACATGCTACTATTAAAGAATGTCTTTCACATCCCCTTACTGGAGAACCAAGGACTGCTTTTTGTTATGTTTATCCAGAGAAGAGACCACTTTTTGAAAAATATGTTAAACATAAATTTAGTGGGTGTTGTAATCTGTATAAATCTAAAGATTTGATCAAGAAAGGTCTTTTTGGTGAGGGAAAAGCTCATCCACATCTTTTAGACCGTTTAGGTGATTATGTTTTAATTGCTAAAGATAATTATATTTTTACTGATACGATGAATCATTTCTTTAAAGGTCATCATGCTGGATTAAGTAAAGAAGAAATGACAATTCCTCTGATTCAAGTTAAATTATAAATTACACTAAGTATTCTGTTCGCAACGGGAGAGTAGTTACAACCAAAAAATTTATAAATAAAACGTTGTTTTTATCTTTATTGGCTAAAATAATATAATCAATGAGGAAAAAATATGACAAAAACAAACAAACAAAATGGTTTAGTTCCTTTCGATAGGAATCTTGATTTAGTACCAACTAGTTTGGAAGCAGAAATTATTGCTAGTAGTGGTAATCATACTGAAAATTATTTAATAGAAAACTGTTTAGTTCGTGGAATTACTAAAAGACAGTTGTACGATGTAATAGAATTAAAAGAACAGTATCAAACTAACTTACCAACCATTTTTAGTTTTATGGATGAGGGTTATAATCTAGAAGAAATTAATGGTTTTTTAGAAGTTAGAGAATTACTATCTACAAAAAAAAATACCGTATCTGTATCTGCTCTATCAAGGTTTTGTGATAAGTTTGGTTATGATCCTGTTGATACTGAAACCGTTCAAGGTAAAGTTGAAGAAACACATCAACTTATGAACAGAGAATTTTACGGAACTTCACTTGATAATTTCATTGATTTAGCAGAAAGTTTTGAAACTGGTTCTTACGAATTAGTTCTTGGTTTTCTAGAAAATCTACAATCAAGTCAGAATTCTCAAAGAAATAAAAATAGCGTTTATGTTGCTGGAAATAAAGGATACATCTCAAGTTCTAACTGTGATGATTTTAGTGAAAATAGTAACCCTTAATTTTTTTTAATATTTTTAACAATTTTTTAAGATGGCACCCATGAAAAACCCATTTCAAGTACTTGGTTTAACTTCTGTCTTAATTAAAGATCTTCGTGATCGAGAAATTTCTAAACTAGTTCAATCACAGTTTGAATCGCTTAGAAAACATTTTCATCCTGATAAAGCTGGACGAAGTGAAAAGAAGAGAGAAAGAAACGAATTAATCTTTAAAGAAATTAATGAAGCATATGAATTATTAGACCAAGAAAAAAATCCTCGTTTATTTGAAAAGTATAAGAAAAAATTATTTCATCAAAAACCTTTCCAGAAACAAGTTTCTGAACTTGAAGAACAATTAGGTATTGCTTTAACTCGTGAAAATCTTCTTTATGTTCGAACTTTAGATTATTTGAAAAATTTTACTTCCTCTGAAAATTCTGAAAATGGATTTGATGTTTTTAATTTTTCTTCAGGAGATATATATTTAGTTGACTCTGTTGCTGGATTGTATCGGTCAGATATTGGGTTATTTAATGATGATTTATTTTATTTGCTTAAAGTTGATGAAGGTGGTACTTTTACTCAGAGAAGGATGAAAAAAAGAAGTAGCCAAGCAATAACTCCACAATATTTTGATAAAGAGGTTAAAGGAGATAAAAAACTTATTGGTACGATTAGTGCTCAACTGGTTCGTGACCACCATAAAAGTATAAAAGGGCTTTTGGATACTTTTCAATATACATTATCAAGTTATGATACTACTATGACTCAAATCACTGGTAGGGGTTCTTCAAGAGTTTTAGAAAGTGAACAAATCTTGTTTAATAATCAAATCATTCCTGAACGGTTTAAAGAAGCAATGTTGTTAATGACTCCTAGAATTCAACCATATTCATACTTATTTTCTCTTAACAAAAATAAGGAAGGGATTTATTTCTCTTTAGAAGGAGAAGTCTTAGGCGTTAAGAAAGATGATCAGGTTTATCAAGGAAGTTTAAGAAATAACAATTTGTTCCCAGAAGATAAAACTGGTCTTGATAAGTGATTTTAAGAAATATATTATAAATAAAAAATTTAAAAGAAAAAAAGAATTTTATTCTGTTTTTTCTTCTTTCTTTTCTTCTTGAGCAACGTTAGGAGATCCAGGCTTTAACTTAGGTAAAGGTAATGGACTTGGTAATCCAATCTCTTCACTAATTTTAATAGCCTGAATGTTGCCTTTATGTAAAGCAGCGTTAATAACTTTTTCCATAACTTCTGGAGGGATTTGTTTATCTTTTTCCCAACCCGCTTTCACTTTGTCAATCAATTCTGCATTTTCAACAAAAAACACTTGCCCCTCTACTAGAATTTTTCCTAATTCTGGTTCGTAGGTACAACTGAATGTGAAAGTAAATTTTAACCCTTTTTTGCCTTCTGTAGAGAAAGACATATCTTCAACATTTTTTAAAGAAACATTGTTGTTGATGTTAACTTGTCCGCTTTTTGCTTCTAAGTTTCTTTTTGCATTAATTTTGTTTAAATTTATTTTTACAATTGTCATATTTAACCACCTTTTTAAGTTTTAATCGTTATTTAGAAAGGTTCTTTATAAATTTTATTAATGTTAAGAACGATATTTATTGATGAAATAGGTGGTAATATTTTTTGTTTGAGAATAAATTTTTTTAGATTTGTTTACTAATTGATACTTTTCACTAAGATGATAAGTTAAAACACCTAATCCACAAAGAGTAAGTGTTCCAGTAAATGAAATTGCACCAACACTAAAGAATTCTATTAATCCTTCAATTGATTCTTTTGGAAGTTCCATTTGTTTTCAACATTTTTTTAGTTTTGTTTATAAATTTTACTAACTATGACCACAAAACACTTAAAGCATCAGTTTATTATTCTTTCTATGTATAATTATATTGATACTAATGAGAAACTGGACTCTGTTTGTCAGGAATTAGAATCTGAAAAAGAGTTAGGGATTGATATTGAATGTGAAAATAATTTACACCACTACGGGGCTTACATTTCTTTGATTCAAATTTCTAGTTTGAAAAAAAATTATATCATTGACATTTTAAACTTAACCAAATTTAAATGTTTAGTAAACATTCTAGAAAGTAAAAAAATTCAAAAAATATTTCACGGATTAGATTTTGATTTTAGAATTTTAAATCACGAATTGGGTTGCATTCCAAAAAATGTTTTTGACACTCAAATTGCTGCTTTATTACTGGGAAAAAATGATATTGGTCTTGGCGCATTAATAAAAGAATATTTCGATGTTGAAAAAATTAAAAAATTTCAAAAAGCAGATTGGACTAAACGGCCATTGACAAAAGAGATGTTAGATTACGCTTCCGGTGATACTATTTATTTAATTAAATTAAAAGATTTTTTAGTAAAAGAACTTCAACAAAAAAATAGACTATCTTGGGCAGAAGAAGATTTTTTAGAA
Organism: uncultured Methanosarcinales archaeon; assembly: GCA_964594395.1. Classification (GTDB taxonomy): domain Archaea; phylum Nanobdellota; class Nanobdellia; order Woesearchaeales; family GW2011-AR9; genus CAZQLW01. The sequence continues at coordinate 5,805 of CAZQLW010000043.1, forward strand.
GTTGAAAAGAAAAAGTGGAATTATGAAGAAGGTAACGTTGAATCAGTTAAAGGGTACGTTCACCTAACTCCTTCGCAAAGAGCAATATTTAAACGTCTTTATATTCTTCGTAATAAGTTAGCTAAAAAAGTTGACCGACCAATACATTTTATTATTAGTAATAAATTATTGATAGAATTTTCTGTTAACCACCCCAGGAATTGGCATTCAGTTTCAGGTGTACATCCTATTGTTAGAAGAAATAGTAAAAAGTTTGCTAATGAAATTAAGTTAGGAAGTAACGAGAAGTGTGAACTGCCAATTAGAGATAATAAAAAGTTTAATCTTCAACAAAAAGCATTGTTTGATAAATTGGGAGATTTACAAAAGAAAGTTGCTGAACCATTAGGGATTAAAGCACATTTAATCATGAACAAAGAGGCGATGATTGAAATTGTTGTTAATGGTAATTTAAACGGACTGAAAAAGTGGCAAAAAGAATTGGTTCAAGAAGGATGGGAAAAATTAAAGTGATTTCATTGCCATAATCTTATACACTAATTTAGCCAAAGCATAAGCTTCTGCTTGAAAGTTTTCTTTTGGCGAGAATTCAACAATATCTGCAGCAACAACTTCTTTATTTTTGAAAATTGTTTTCAAGATAGCAATCATTTGGTTCCAATTAAATCCGCCTGGTTCTGGCGTTCCAGTGTTTCTAATGAAAGAAGGATCGAAAACGTCAACATCAATTGAAATGTAAACTTTATCTTTTAATTTAGGAAGAATCTCTTTTAATTTATCTAAAGTAAATCCGTAAGCTTTCAGCAAATGAACATTTTCATTATTATCAATTTGTTTCTTTTCATCAATGTCCATAGATCTAATCCCTAGTAATGCTAAATCGTGTTTCTTAGAAACTTGTTTAGCAACACAAGCATGGTTCAATGAAGAATTGTTCCAAGAATCTCTAAAATCTGCATGTGCATCGAGAATTATTACAGAGAAATCTTGATGAATTTGTTCTTGTGCTTTTACTAAACCAATTGTTACAGAATGATCTCCACCCAAAGCAATGACAAATTTATTTTGTACACTGGCGCCAATGGAGGCACATGAGTTTTCGTCAGAAAAGTCATAATCGTGCCGTGCCCCAGTGTACAACTTTTTTATTTTAGCACTTACTTTTTCAATCATTTCTTCTGGTTCAGTTGCTTTTATTGGTTCCAACAATTCAATCCCTTTTTCAAAAGGTTCACAATCAAACTGTTCATCATAATATTCAAGATGTTTACTGGCTGCAATGATTTCTTTTGGACCATTAATAGTTCCAGTTCCGAAAGTTAAATCTTTCTCATACTCAATAGGAAGTATTACAAACTTACCTTTTCTATACTCTTTGGGAAGATTCATCCAAGAGTTCATTAGTAATTACCTCTCTTCAAATCTAAACTTTTTCTCACTTTATCATAATATTTATGATCCCCTAAATGAAATTCAATATAAATAGAATTTTTAACTTTAACAAATAAAACTCTATATTCTGTATTATTAATACTAAATGGATAACGGAAAACTAATAATTCTTTAATAGTCCATTCTTTATACGGCTTTTTAGAACCAACCATTATTGGACGAATGTTATTCTCAGCAACTTGTTTTAACCACTGGTATATTTTCTCAGCTTTAGTTTCAGTTAAAAAATTAACGATTTGATTAAAATTTTCTCCAAGAAATTCAAATTGATATTCTTGTGAAACTACTTCTTTAACTTTATTCTTAAATACTTCTGAATCAACCATGAACAACACCCCTAGTAATTGCATGAGTTAACTCATAAAGGATATCCTGAGCATCATATTGATCTTTAATATCTTTATAAAAACCTGCTTGGGTATAAAAAAATTTTTTCAAATAAGATTTTTTTGCATTCTTATTAATTGCATCAGGAACATTTTCCTTAATGTATTGTAGGATAGAGTTATAATTTTTAAATTCTTTAATTTTTTGATTTAGCTGATAAGTATCTAATACTATTTTATTTTTAAAAAATTCAGTATAAAGAACCAGATATCTAATTTCTTTATGATATTTATTTTT
>CAZQLW010000044.1:0-7642 GCA_964594395.1 uncultured Methanosarcinales archaeon
TTAAAAGAAATTCAACAATTATTACAAAATCTTTCTATTGGCTCTTCTTTTACTAGAAGAAGAGATAAAGTATTTAGTTTAAGAATTAGTGATTACAAATCTCTAAAAATATTCTTTGAACAAATTGGTTTTGTTATTAAACGTAAACAAGAAAAACTTGAAGCTGGTTTAGCTCGCTATAAGAGAAAAGGGATTAGGAAGTATTCTTTAGGAATAAAGAAACTTGCTTTAGACATGCTTGAAAATGGGCATAATTATCAGGAAATTGGGAATATGTTAAATACTTCTTATGCAAATGTTCATGATTGGCGAAAAGCAGATAAGAATCCGGATTATTACAAGGAGAAGTGGCAAAGATGGAAGAATGTTGATAGTAAGAGGAAGTCACAAACTGTGACCACATTAAGCAATTAAAACTTGAGGTCGCAATTTGCGACCTTAAAGATTGATTAGACAATCTTCTTCTTCCACATTAATTCAAACTGTTTCTTATACATCTGATGTAATCTTTTGTTTTCAATTACTAAAACAATTGGTTCATCGCCCATCCAATTACTAATTGCCACTTTATCTCCGAAAATCCAGTAAACACTTAAGTGGGTAAATTCTTTGGGAATGGTGTATTTAGTTTTGGCGAATGAGAATTTAGTAATACGGTGGCTTTTTGTTTCTGGATCAACAATATTCCTCATTGTAAAACCTTTCTTCTTGGCTAACTTTTCCCATTTATCTGCGTATTTAGGACGTTTGTCTAAGAAGTAGCCTTTGGCCCCAATTAAATCTCCGTGTTTGTGTTCCAACATTTCTTCAAAGAGATTTTGGACAGCGTCTAAGCCTTTAAGGACTTGGGTTTCTTGGTTCCAGAGTAAATTAAATGTAGTCCGGAAAGAATCAGTTAACTGTTTACTATTGAATTTAAAAACAGTAATTTCTTTTCCTTTTGAAACTGTAATAAAAGTTTTATTTTTATACATTAAAATAAAAGAATAAGTTAAAATTTGGTTAGGGGAAATCTTAATAATTGTATGGGGTAAATGTTCGATTTGTTTTGCCCAAGAAATACTGTCAGGAGAGTAAAGCAACTTTACTTTAATGCCAAGTTTAGATCTTTTATGATGATAATGTTTGATAAACTCAGCGAGTGGACTCATAGATTCCATTCCAACTAAAACATGATATTCTTCTCCTCTTTTCATAGTTTTAAGAACATCATTAAAAGCAGTTTTAACACCTTCAATGCCTTTAAGAATAGTTGCTTCTGATTTGTACTCAGATAATTTTTGTTTTAATTCTAGTTCTGGCACTAATTGCTTAATTTTTTCTTCTTGTTGGTTTAGTCGTTTCTTTTTTTCTTCGACATAGTCCAGAATTCTTTTTGGTTCTGCAGCTTCAAAATGCTTTGTTCCAGATTTGATGATATAAGAAGCTAAACCTTTTTGAATTAATTTATCGAGAATTTCATAGATTTTTGAACTAGAAGCTTTTGATTTGTCTACAATCTTTCCTGTGGTGGTGGAGCCTAGTTCTAGTAAGGCGAGGTAAACTTTAATCTCGGATTTTGTAAGTCCTATTTCTTCTAATAATTTTTCCATCATAATCCTAAAAATTTCCTTTTTCTATCATAGTATTTGTGTTTGTCTAGGAATAATTCAATAAAATAAGAGTTCTTTTCTTTAGTTAGAATCCCTCTGATTCTATTGTCATTAGATTTGTAAATAAATGAAATTAAATTTTTGTAATTTTTACAATGCTCTGGTCTTGTTATTCCTTGCTTACAATCTTTAATCCAATTCAGAATTAAATTTTGTCTTTCATCAGAGACATTGCCGATTATCTGGTTAACATGACCATCAAATTTTATTTCTGTTTCTAAGATTTCTTTCACTCGATCTTTAAATTTTTCAGCCTGCAATTGCCACCACCTCTTGGAAAGCTTGAATTAAATCTTGGTAATAATTCTTATGTTGTTTGTATTCTTTACCGATATTTTGATACGAATTAATCATTTCTTTCATTGTTTTTGTTGCTATTTTTGGGTTGATTCCTAAAAGAACGGAGTTAGTGAATATTTTTTTAATAATCTCTTTTGGTTTATTTTTTTTAATTGAATCTAATTGTAATTTTAATTCTTTTGAGTTTGGAATGGGGGATTTAGATAAGAATGCTGCTTGTAATAAGAATTCTCTTAGAGTAAATTTGCTAGCGGGATGTTTTTTGTCTAAATCATTAAATAGTTCCTGGTAGATGGAGATAAAAGTGTCTAAATTAACTTTTTCTTTAATTTCATTATTTTTAATTTCTTTATTTGAGATACAGAGTTTTTTTAAGCTGGCGAAGAAAAGGGAAGAATAAACGTCTTCCGTTAGATAATTGATATGGAAATTATTTTCTTTATAATCTTCTTTTTCATATTTTGTAATTACAAAAACATCAATGTCATTATATTTTTCTTTATATAAAAAAGAACCACTGATTAAAACATGTTTATTCTTGAATTTTCTGGAATTTTTTTTGAGGTACTTCTTTGCTAGTTTTAATCTTTCTTCTTTGATGTTTCCGTAGGTGAAGATGTTGTCTTTGTTTGTGATTTTGTAAATAGCTTTCATTTTTCTGGAAACTGTTCTTGAAAACTCATTCTTTTCTGATTGAGTCATTGTTTTGTTGGTGAATCTTTTCTTTATTAACTGGAACTGATGTTCGGTGAATAATGTTGGTACTATGTCTGCTTTAATCTTTTGAAAATGTTCTAGGTTTATTTGGTATTCTAATTTTCTCATAACCATATGAATCTGTGTTATTTTCTATATAAACTTTTTGGTTAAAATTGGTGGATTTATTTGATACTCCCCCTTCCGGGGTAGGTAATCTTTATAAATGTTTTGGGTTGCTTTTAGCTTGAGGAGGTTTTCTATTAGAGGTAGAGGTATGTTAATTTGAGATAGCGATAGCTATGCGAGGGAAAAATGACATTAATAAAACCAAATGAAATTGTAATCACGCCAGAAGGAAATTATTGGAATACTGATAAATTATATCTTCCTGAAGAAAAAGAAGATGATGTTGAAGTTTTATCACCGGAAGAAGCAATTGTTCAAGAAATTGCTGGTTCTGATAAAGTTGTTTCTGAAAAGAAATGTTTAGCTGTTGTTAGAGATTCTACTTTGGGAGAAAAAGTAAAAAAAGAAGTTGTTGGAACCTTGAAGAATCTAGCTAAACCAAGAAATCTTGCTTATGCAGCAGGAGTTGCTTGTACGGTTTTAGCTCCAGTTGTTTATGCTGATGAAGCTCCTGTTGAACCGCCTAAAGAACTGAAAGCCAAAGGTTCTGTAGAACTAATTGTTGGACATGAAGCTAGCACCATAGATTCAAAATTAATGATAAAAGCTGCTCCTAGAACAAGCGTTTTTGCAAGATTTAGGCCCACGTTTGATTATGAAGGAGAAATAAAACCATTCCATTATTTTACTGTTAATCTGGAGACTGCAAAAGGTTTACATTTAGCTGTTGGCAGCCGTGGTGCTGGTGAAATGAAAGCTCAAGCAGGATTAATGTATGTTGGAAAATGGGGAGACTTTTCTCTAGTACAAAACTTACTTCTTACTATAGAAGAACATCCGCAATTGCTTTGTTTAACTAATTTGGAATACACTCCTGGAAAAGATGATTGGCGAGCTTTAATGGGGGCTGAGAATGTTAGCTTGATTAATTTTGGCGGTCCTTTAGATACACATGGAATGAGCACACAAAGATTACGTGCAGGTGCTAAGTACCAGAACTTGGCCTTTGGAGCTGCCGGCGATTTAGTTGAGTTAGGTAATAACGGTTTGTTTAGTTATAACATTGGAGCTTTCTTAAGAGCTGGATTTGTTAGCTTTGAACAGTTGTTGAAAGGTGGAGAATGAAAGTACAAATCTCCTATAAATAAAATGTTACACGAACTTAAAGATAATTTGAAAGACATCTTAATTAAAGGCTTAACGATAGCAGTGTTATTTGGTGGGGGGCTTTATATTGGGAGCCATAACACACAACCTAAATTAATTGCTTACAAAGTTTCTGATGTAAAAAAAGAGTTAGCAGGAGATATGGTTAGTTATGATGGCTCTCCAACAAAACGTGTTGAAGTTAGTTTAACTCCTGTGGATCTTTTCTCAGATGAAAAAAAGAGATATGAGAAAAAAGAAGAAGATTTCTTTTATCCTTCTTCTGAACCCAATAACTGTGATTCTTTAAGAAAAAGAAATTTATTTATCCCTTATCGCTGTGTTAAAGACGGAGATATCTATATTCATCATCATAAAATGAGTTCTATTGATTGCTTAATCAATAAAGATGCTATTCCTAATCAACAAGAAGTTCTCCAACTTATAGGATTACAAGAGGTAAAGACATGGTAATGAACAGAGAACAAAGAGAACAAATAGAAAGACAATTATCTGCTCATCTCCATGAAGATTATCAAGTAGATTTAGAACTTACAGAAAATGTTATTTTGCAAGATTTTCAAGTACACAAGGATGTATTCCGGGCTGATATTACTCTTCCCAGATATTTCGCTAGATGGTTATTTTTCAATCAAGATTTATATCAAAGCAAAAAAATTTTGGAAATTGGTTCTGGTACAGGAATATTGGGGATTGTCATGGCTCTTCATGGAGCGGAACAAGTAGATTTTACAGATCTCTTTGTTCCAGCAGTAGAAAACACAAGAGCAAATTTAAAACAATATGGTTTAGAAGGAAAGGTTTTGCAAGGGGATCTTTTTGAGCCAATAGATGACCAATATGACATTGTCTTGTTCAATCACCCTTTCTTTCCAGGAGAACCTGATGAAAGGGTTGTTTCTCATTCAATGTTGGGGGGAACCAAATTATTTCCAAGGTCATTGGAAGAAGCTAAAAGTTGTTTATCTGATCCGGGAATTTTTCTTACTTCCTATTGGGATTTTGCAGGTCCGGAAAATGATCCAAAAGTTCAAGGCCCTAAGCAGGGTTATAAAGTGAATAAGAAATTTACGATGGATGTTGATTCAGGATTACAGAAAGGAGAATTAGGTATTTATGTGTTAGAAAAATGAAAATGACATCACAACGAAAATACGAACTGAAATTAGTTCATAGAGGAAATGAATATAGGTTTGGTTATGAGAGAGAGTTTCATTGTGTTATTAGTGAATGGCAAAGATCTGAATCTGACAAGTATATTTATAGAGATATAAAGAAAGTTAATCTTCCTGAATCAGAATTATCTTTGACTGAATCTGAGATTTTTAGAAGCTTAAAAGAGTTAGCAGACCTTGTTAGAGAAGTTTACCCTTACCAAAAAGGAGACTTGGTAGAGACTCTGGAAGAAAATCTTTATATTGGTTCTGGAGAGGGAAGCAGGGCTTTTTCCCACTATTTACAGGTGAACGATTCTCAACTTCTATGTTTTGCTGATAATCTGCGAAGAGGTATGGCTTAGATGAAAGTACAACTAATAAGACCACCATTAGATGATTGGTATGGGAAAGGACAGTTTGAAGAATTGCTATCAGTACCTGTAGGGCTTTGTTTATTGGCAGAGAAAGTTGAAGATGTGGAAGTAAGAGACGGAATGAATTTGTCTTTAGATGAAACCATCGCTAAACTAGATCCAGAAGCAGAATGGGTTGGAGTAACAGATATTTATGCTTATCATCAGAACGCAATGGCAATTCTTAAAGCAGCTAAGGAAAATGGTTCAAAAACTGTTGTTGGGGGAACAAATGTTAATCATATTCCAGAAAGAATCTTGACAAATCACTCTTATGTTGATTATGTTAATGTTGGTGATGGTCATCAATCATTTCCATTACTAGCTACAGGAGAAAAACCAGAAAAGATTCCTAATTTGGTTTATAGAAAAGATGGTAAAATAGTTAGAAATGAAAGAAAATATATATCTCCAGAAATTGTTACAAATTTAAGCACTTTAAAAGATTGGCAGATGTTTGATGTTAAGAAAGGATTTCCAATTACTTCTGTTAGAGGTTGTATTAAAGCAGCTAAAGGAAAAAGATGCGACTTCTGTTCAATTGATGATGTTTTAAAGTTAGCTAACCCTAAGTATGCTTGGGAAGCAATCGGCACTTTACATCAGAAGTACGGAGTAGATTATTTTTGGGAAGGGGGAGATTCATTTATCGTAGGAGATCATCCAAAGAGAATGTTGGCAGCAAGACCAGATGAACTTTCTCACATCAAATTTAAGATTTTTTCTTCACCGCAACAAATCACTCCGGAAATGGTGGAAACTTTAGTTGCTTTAAATGTAGTTAACGTTTTCATTGGTATAGAATCTGCTAATGATAACATCCTTAAAAATGTTGACAAAGGTTTTACAACTGCAGATATTGAAAGAGCTTTAAGTTATACTAAAGATACTCCAATGAACTTTCATTTTCCTTTTATTTACGGGTTAACCAGAGAAACTAATGAAACTGCTGAAAGAAGTTTTCAGTTTGCTCGGGAGTTAGTTGAAAATTATCCCGTTCCTAATATTATTTCCAGTTTGCCTGTACTTTTACCTGGAACAAAGTTGTTTGAAAACATTACAAATCACGCCCAAGCCAGAGAAGAATATTCTGGAGACTTAGATAAAGATGATGTTTTTGATTACAAAGAATTAGCTCAATTACACATGAAATACTTTACAGAAGTAGACTTTGAAAGAATGAAAGATTATGTGGATAAAACTAAAGCTTTACTTCCAGAAGGGCATATAACTAGTTTTTATGTGAATGAATGAAAATGAAAAAGAAATCCACAATAGATAAAATACTTAACGAAATAATGAGTATGGTAACTGGTTTCGATGAATATCTCTTTGCTTATTCACCTACTTTATTATGTTCTAGTTTGTTCCACAAAAAAATTGAATCTGAAGAAGAACTTGAAAAGATTGTAGAAGAAGAATCAGAAAAGTTAGGTATAAGTGTAAACGTTTATTTGACAGATTCAGGTAAGAAACATTATTTGAGTTATACTTTAGATGGGGACCAGGTTTCATTTAATTTGTCCAAAGGTTTTTTTGCAACTAAGGCAACCGTAAAAGCAGCTTTATACGGTATTTATACTGGATACCGAGAAAAAGCAAGTCAAGCTTCATTTTCTTGGGGAGGACTCTGGGCTATTCCTTTTCTGATGGATGTAGATGAATTTTGGGAAAAAGCCGAAGCAGAATCTGGTAAAACTCCAGGAAAAATTATAAAGTCTTTAATTTGGGAAACACAGAAATTAAGAGCATACAACTTTTTCATTGAAGAACCTAGGGGGATAGTTTATGCATTGACAGGGATTAGACTTTGAAGAGAGTCTGCCAAAATCTCTCATTTCCTTACACAACCTTTATATATTATAATAACAAATAAACCTTAAAGTCATGAACTATAAAAATACAAATGTCACAATCTAATTCTACTAAATATAAACCTAGAAGGAGGTACACGAGAAATCAAGAGATTTCTGGGCACCCCCTCACAAGGTTCGGAGGTACATCTAAATGAATGAAACTAGAACTGCTCCTGTTAAAGAAGGAGAACAATATGAAGTGTATATCGATTCCGTTGGTGGTAAAGGTGACGGAATTGCTAGAGTTAAAGGTTTTGTGTTATTTGTTGCCA
>CAZQLW010000045.1:0-7316 GCA_964594395.1 uncultured Methanosarcinales archaeon
GGAAGGAGTTACGTAGTGGCGACTGGAGCCGAACCGTATAGTTGCTGTTAGTTTCCCTGACCTACGAAGTGGGGAAGGTGCGGAGTGAAACGTAGCAAGTTATTTCCGTGCTAAAGAATATCTTGTTTAACAATCTTTTAGAAGTGCCCGCCCCCAAGTTTTAAGTGAGTTAAACATAGATTTCAGTTTCAAAGTAATAAACTTTATATAATAATCTAATTTATAACTCTTGATGATAAAAAAGGGAAACAAGACTATTTTAATTGTTTTACTAGCTCTATTAGTTTTCTCTTTGGTTAGTTGTAAGAATTTAGTTGGAGAAGCAACAAGAATAAGCAGTAAATCTTTGCCAGCTTACCAAGAAAAATGTTCTGATTCTGATGATGGAATAAATCTGGAAGAGAAAGGAATCACCAAAGGTTTAATGTTGCAGAGAGATGGAAGCAAGAAACCAACTGCTAAGATTGATTCTTGTCTAAAAAACGGAAAGCTGGTTGAATATTATTGTAGCAGAGATTTGATTAAAGGTACAATCAAGGAATGTAGTAATGGAAAAATATGCAAAGATGGAATGTGTTTTTTGGAACAGCAAATTGATCAAGAAACTCTTTGGCAGCAAACAAATGGGCCAGAGGGTGGCGAAGCACTTTTATCTATTACTATCTCCTCACAAAACCCTAATCTGCTTTTTACAGGAGCCAAAAGTGATTTATACAAGTCCACCAATGCAGGTCAAGATTGGTCTTTAATTCATTCTTTTCTTTTCAATGAACAAAAAGACGAGATTGCAGCGATAATAATGGATACCAATGATGATAACTTATTGTATGTTCTTACTGTATTTTCAGGATTTTACAAGTCTGTTGATGGGGGAGAAACTTGGGTGAAAACTAGCTCCAACATTGAAGGAACTCACAGAGTCCTGAGTATGAGTAAGTCTAATCCAAATATTCTTGCTTTTGCAACTCACAATCCCGGAAAAATATTCTTATCTACAAACGCTGGAGAAAGTTGGGATGAGATTACCGGAAATGTAAACACAGACAAAATTACTGCGATTGGAATAATCAACGAACAAGAGATATATCTTGGAGGGGGAGGATCATTAGAAGGAGAAATAGGAAAGCTTTATCACACAACTAATGGAGGTAATAGTTGGGAAATTCTTGATTTGGGACAACCAAAGGAAAGTTTTGTAAGATCTATCTTTGTGGGAGAAGATTCTAATTTGATTCTTATTGGTATGGGTGATAGTTATAACAGAATGTGGCACAATGTTGTTGGCAACAATGGTGGATATTTGTTTAGGAGTGAAAATGGAGGTAATAATTGGGAAGATGTAGTAATAACAACGAGTTTGGATAGTTCAATTCAGTTTTTAAAAGGTTCTACTAATACCATATATATGGGTACCAATAAGCTTTATAAATCCATAGATTTTGGAAAATCTTGGTCAGTTCTTGAAACGCCATGTTGGGAAGAATTTCCCTGTTTTGATTTCTTTGAGATTGCAATTGATCCATTAAATGAAAATAATTTGTACCTACCAATTGGCAGTGGGTTAATAAAAAGTATTGATTCGGGTGGAAGCTGGTTTTTGTCACAAAACGGAATAATCTCAACAACCCCTACTAATTTAATCACTGATCCAAACAATCCTGGCGTAATATATGCTGGAACAATGGGCTTTGCTTCAGGCGGTGTTCATAAAACTTCAGACAATGGACAAACATGGGAATTAGTAAGTGATACAGGAATCAAACATCCGTTTGTAGATGATTTATACATTAATCCATCTAATAATGCTGAAGTATATGCTATCAGTGATAAAAGCCAAGTCTTTAAATCAACTAATGCTGGTCAAAGTTGGGAAACAATGATTACTTCAACAGGTGGTCCAGGGATGCCAGTAATTCCGGGCTTTAGATTTGAATCTGTTTCAGCAATGGCAGTTGCTCCATCAGATCCTGAACAGATGTACATTATTAGAGATGGTTTTGGTGTGATGAAAAGTAAAGAAGGATTCAGAGATATGGCTCAAGGGGGATGGGAATATAAGCCATTTTCCTCTGATTATAGTTATGCGCTAGCAGTTGATCCAACAGACCCTAACATTGTTTATGCCGGGTATAACAGAAAAGTGTTTGAAGAAAACGCCAAATTATTTAAGCTTGCTTCTGCAGAAGAAAATTGGGAAGAGATTCATGAATTTCCTAATGCTTTTAGTATTAGTAGTCTTGAGATAAATCCAGACAATCCAAATAATGTTTATGCTGGTGTGACTGGAGAAAATGGCAACATCTATCAAACAAATGATGCTGGGAACACTTGGTCAAAATTAAATGAAGATTTTACATTCTCTACAATTCATGTAACAGCAACAGACCCAAACAATGAAAATGTTGTTTATGCTGCGCCTTGGGGCGGAGGATTGTTTAAATCTGAAAATGGTGGCAATGTCTGGACTGAACTTAAGACACCAACAATGTCAATTCCAGCAATAATTGTTGGTCCGGAAAACTCAAATCATTTGATTATTGCTGACAGAATAAGACCTAAGATTTATGAATCTTTCAATGGGGGTCAGAGCTGGACAGAGCTTGTATCTTTAGATGAAGAAAAATATTACAGGATTAGTACGATGACTATACATAAAGGGGAGCTTTATTTCTCGGCGTTTAACAAAATTACTGGTATGATCTCATTATTTATAGATGGTCCAATGTCTGGAACAACATTTAAACTAGAAGAAGGAACACCTATTAAAATCTCCAACGGAGTTGAGGGAAACATTATCATAGACTTCTTTTCCGATAATACTTATCTTTATTCTGTCAGCCACATTTATGGTGTGCATCGGTTAGAAGGAAATAATTGGGTTGATATCTCTCCAAATCTTGATATGGGTTTCAATAATATTATTGTTGCTAATAGTAATCTTTATCTTAGCGGTGCTTCAGACATTGATATGGACTTGAATTTTAGAATTGGTGATTCAAATATAGTTAATAACATCTACAAAAGTTTTGATAATGGTGAAACTTGGACCCCTCTTTTGATAAATAATCCGTTTTCTAGTAGTGTGAAGAAGCTTTTACAATATCCAAAAAACCCAGATGTTTTGTTTGCTGCAACTCAAAATGGGTTGTTTGTTTCTATTGATAGTGGTTTAACTTGGGTTGAAGAAAATAACAACTTAGGTTTTAGGAATATTGGTTCTATGTCCATAAACGAGAATAAGATTTATGTTGGTACTCTTGGTGGGGGAGTTTATCCTGGAACAATAAATCCAGATTATTCTGTCTCTTGGTCTGCATCTACTGGACCCACTCCAAACATACGGAACATCCAGATTAAGTTAGACCCACAAGAGCCAGCCATTATTTATGCTAGTTCTTTTCCTGGTGGAGTTTTCAAATCTATAGATGCTGGTCAGACTTGGTTAGAAAGTAACTTTGCCTTGCCCAGTTTTGAAGTAGAGGATCCACTCACACAAGGATATTACAGCTTAGAGATTGATCCAGAGGATTCTAACGTTTTATACCTAGGGATTTTTAAGAAAGGAGTATATAAATCCACTGATGGGGCAGCAACATGGCTTCCTATGTATGGTTCGATGGGACAAAATAAAGATTTAATGAAAAAAGGAATAACTAAGCTTAAGGTTGATCCAACAAACAACAATCATATTTACTTGGCAACTGATGAGGGCGTATTTTTCTCAGATGACGGAGCAGAAAATTGGGAAACATTTAACGCCGGGTTGCATACTACTGATATTGCCACACTTACATTTTCACAAGATGGCATTCTTTATGCAGGAACTAAAGGTTATGGAGTATATTATTATAATAAACAAGAAGGACAATGGAAACAGGTTTCAACCATTGGAAATTATGGAATCTTCTGGAGCTGGTGGGAAAGGCCAATGTATCAGTTTTCTGATATGATAATAAATCCAGAGAACAATAATATCATGTACATTTCATCATTTCCTACAGGAATGTATAAATCTGTAAATGGTGGAAAAGATTGGAAACAGAAGAATATTGGCTTTAACGCTGACGGATTTGATGGTATCTTTTCTTTAGTATTTCATCCTGACAATAAGAACATAATTTATGCTGGAACATATAATGGCGTATCTGTAACTTATGATGGAGCAAATCATTGGGAAAGAATTAGTAATGGTATCCCAGAAGAACAATGGCCGTTTTCTATAGCGATTGATTCTAATAATCCAGATATAATATATGCTGCCACAAAGAATGGAATGGATAAAGGGTTGTGTAGTCCTATCTGTGTATCTAGTAATCAGTGTGATTGTCATCTTCAACCAAATGATTTTCGTGGAACAGTTGTAAAAACAACAGATGGGGGAAAAAGCTGGTTTGAAATAACAAATGGATTAAATAAGGAAAACGAGTTTTATCAAATAATTATTTATCCTAAAAACCACAATGTCCTCTTTCTAAGTACCGAGAAAGAAGGGGTGTTTATGAGCAAGAATGCAGGAAATAATTGGCAAGCAATAAATGATGGTTTGATGAATATTAGGGCTGCAGTTTCGAACAATGTTGGAGTAAATTTAGTTTTAGATTCTGAAGCAGATTATCTTTATTTTGGAACTTCTGGGAGTGGAGTTTGGAGAGCAGATTTAAGCAAATTAGATTTATCTTAACTATTGATTTCTATTAAGTACTTTGTTCTTCAGAGGAATAACATATCTATTCAAAACAGAATTCTTATCTCTTGCTTGTTCTTTCATCACTTCAGGGATAAATCTTAAAGCTAAATAATGAACTGTTGCACTAAACGTGTCAAATGCTTTGTAAATTTGTTTTAGGTTTTGATCTGGCAGAACAACATTTTCTATATTTCTGTCTTTAAAATATTCCTGATAAACTCTCATTCTTTCTGTATGGGATTGATGACCAACAAAAGTTAAATCATCTTCTATTGAAGTATTATCACAAACTATAAGATAACTTCCAAAAGTGGAAAACGCTTGGTGATGAGTAACATCTTGTAATTGTTCATCTAAATAATGCATTTCTTCTTCTGTTCCTGAAATAACTAATTGATCATAATCTCTTCTTAGAGCTTCCTCTAATCTTAACTGCATAGGCTCTTTTGCTGCTCCTAAGACGATTGTTACATTCATTTAAGGATAAAATTTAAGACTATTTTATAAAATCTCTTAAAATAAAGTTTATTACTCTCTCTTTTTTAGAATAAAGTAAATGATTCGGGGCGGGCACTTCTATTCTAAGAAAATATTCTAAAAAAGCAGAGACTCTTTCACATATAGCACGGAAATAATTGAAACTAACATCGCAACTATCTACAGTTTCAAATGGGTGGTATCTTGAATGAGGCATCCCACAGTCAAGAACAGGCTAGGGTAGATTTAATTAACGAAGTGTAAAAATCTGGATTGAAATTGGGAAGTAGTGTAGGGAGTTACGAAGTGGCGACCGAAACGGAATTAGATAGTTGCTGTTATACTCGTCGACTTACGAGTGAAGCGAAGCGTAACGGAGTGGGGAGACCAAGATTTAACTCTGGAGGAGATTAAATCGCAGAGTTATTTCAGTGCCGATGCTTTAGGGGCTGACGTAGTTTTTTGAAATGGATTGTTAATTAAAATTATGAACAAAGTGAAAGTAGAATTAGGGGGACAATTATAGTTTTCAGCGTAGCGTTTTTAGTTTAATACATTTAGTAAGGGGAGAAAACCATGAGAATATTTATATATCACTTTAATTTGTTAGTTATAATGAAACAACCAAAAGTCATTGTTGGTGTGGTAATATTCTTAGTATTATTTTTAATCTTGGTTGGTTGTAAAGCAGATTATTCTGATGAAGAAATAGAAGCAGAGATGGAGAATCTTACTGATGGAGAACTTAATCTAATTATCAATGAGGTGAATCAATCGGAAGCATTAACTGGTGAAGCTAAAAGGGTATATTCTCCATTCCGTAAAAAATATCAAAAAGCGAAATTTTACAAAATTAATCCTACAAGAAGATTTCTGATTGCAAAACGAGTTTTGACATTACGAAGTATTGATGGATGTTACTTAAAAATAAACGATGAAAAAATTTGGCTTACATCTTCTAAAAATGATTGTCAGAGTTTATTTATTGCAGAATCATTTGTAGGAAGACAGGATTTGTACCAGTTATTTGAATATTTTGGTTATTCTAATATTAATAAAGAAAAAGTTTTGGATTTAGGTAATTCTTTAAGTGTATATTTTAAGAAAGATGGTTTTGATTATTTCTCACCAATTAAGAATAAGTTTTCTTCTGCTTCTTGTGAAGAAATATCTTTCTTTGGAGTGAAAACTTTTTGTTTTAATGAAATCTCTCCAGTAAAAGAAAATAATCTAAAATATATTATAAGATATCTAACAGTATTAAAGTATACAAGTAAATTAAAGCATGAAAATTTACTTACAAATGAAATTACTGATGCATATTCTTTTGTTTTAGATAATAACATAATCTATTATGATGGATCTAATCCTGAAAGTTACGGTGAGAACATTATTTCTGTAAAATGTGAACCAAATCAAGGTTCTGCAAATTTTCAGAAAGTTGAAGGAGAAAATAGGGTTTATATTTGTGAAAAAATGATGACAGATAAATCTGTTAGTGGTCCTCAAAGATTATTTTCTGCTTCTATTATTTACCATGAAGCTGTTCACAAATATCAGCAAAGCCACAGTTATGATATGAACTGTAATTATGAATTAACACAGCATGGGGAACTTCAGGGTGGAAAAACAGGAGATAAAGATTTTAAGAGTGTTTATGGTGCTCACATAAATCTTTTGTTTTCCATGTCACAGAATAATATTTTAACTTGTGATTATAGAATATTTGCTTTTGATAAAGCTGAAGACTTAATGAATAATAATTTATGTCAGTCTCCAAACAAACCTAGTCATGGTTATCAAGTTCCATGTTCCTAATGGTTTTCTCCCCTTTCCCATTTTAGTTTTAAAAATTGTCCCCCTCGTTAATCCATTTCAAAAAATTTGGGTCGAAACGAAGTGGAGCCGTTTAGCAAATGTTATAGATAATTGCGTAGCAATTGTCGTCTTTGTTTTATCCTCGTTAAACGAAGTTAGCCCTGTTAAGAAGTATAGGTTTGTCTTTATCTTTTTAGACGACAAAATAAGATTTATCGTTGAGAACTTACTTAGGAAGTACAGTTTTGTCGTCGATAAAGGCACTGAAATAATTGAGTATAACATCGCAACTATCTACAGTTTCAAATGGGTGGTATCTTGAATGAGGCATCCC
>CAZQLW010000046.1:0-7046 GCA_964594395.1 uncultured Methanosarcinales archaeon
TCTGTTTTAGAAATAACTTTACTTAAGACTCCATTTGCAGGATATTCAATTTGTTCTTTAAGATTCATTTTTGTTCTCCAAGAAAATTTAAACATTTTTCTTTGATTTCTGACATTTTTTCTTCAACTTTAACAAATTCTTCTGCCATTAAAGTTTGGTTGTTTAAATTTAAAGCTTCGTTTGCCATTGGATAGAGGATATTATCCTCTTTATGAATATGTTCTTGTAATAATTGGCAATAATTTCTTGCATTTTGGATGATTTTTTCTTGATCTTTTTCTGCAAATCCTGCTTTCATTTCTTTAACAAACCCTCTTCCTAAATCGTGTTCATACAACATTTGTTTTGTGGGATCACAATGCATCTCTACTGTATCTTTTTGTAATTCTTTAAACAAAATATCTTCTTCTTTAGCATGGTGAAATTTATCTGCATAATATTGAATAAAATAGATTGCATTATTAAAGAAAACTTTATTTAATTCTTTTCCAAAACTTATTTCGGTACATTCTTTTAATATTAAATCAATAGCTTTGAGAATGTTCTTATGTTCTTTCATTAATATTTCTGTAGGAATCATTTTTGTTTACTCTCATAATCTTCAATCGCTTTTCTTAACGCTTGATCGCCTAAAACAGAACAATGGATTTTTCTTGCAGGTAATCCGCCAAGTTCTTTAACAATATCTTGCGGAGTTATTTTCTTGGCTTCCGTTAAAGTTTTACCAACAACCATTTCAGAGAGAATAGAAGTAGAAGCAATAGCTGAAGCACAGCCAAAAGTTTTGAATTTGCAGGCAGTAATCTTGTCATCTTTAACTTTAATATACATTTTCATTACATCACCGCAAGCCGGCGAACCAACTTGACCAATACCATCAGCAGTTTTTTCAAATTCTTTTTCTTCTTGGTCAGTTTTAAAAATATTTTTTGGATTGAAAAAATGCTCTTTAACCTTATCTGTATATAACCAACATTTTCCTTTACTTTCTACATCAGTCATTTTCTCACCTCTTCCATCTTCAAATGTATTGGCGATATTCTTCTTAAAGATGAAATGATCTCTTTAAGTTCTTTAACAACATAATCTAAATCTTTTTTTGAAGTGAATTTTCCTAATGAAAACCTGATTGAGCCATGAGCAGCATCGTGTTTTAATCCTACTGCATCTAAAACGTGGCTAACTTCCAACTTTTCAGAAGAACAAGCACTTCCTGTAGATACTAAAATGTCTTTTTGATCCAAATATAATAAGATTGATTCTCCTTCTACATCTAGGAAAGAAATATTAGCGTTGTTAGGTAAACGTTTAGTTTTATGGCCATTAAGAAATGTTTTCGGAATCTCTTTGAGAACTTTTTCAATTAAGTAATCTCTTAATTCTTCTATTTTTTTATTATCTTCTTTCTGAGCAATTTCTAAAGCTGTAGCAAAACCAACAATTCCGGTTAGATTTTCTGTTCCACTTCTTAATCCGAATTCTTGTCCGCCACCGTGCATTAACGGTTCTAACTTTATTCCTTTCTTTTTGTAAAGTATTCCAATTCCTTTTGGACCATAAATCTTAGATCCGTTAAGGGTCATTAAATCTGCATTGATGTTTAAATCTAAGAAACCCGTTTGGCAGGCATCAGTATGGAACGGAATTTTATGTTTTTTAGCAATCTTAGCAATTTCTTTTACTGGCTGCACAGTTCCAATTTCGTTATTAGCGTACATGATTGAAATTAAAAGTGTTTCTTTAGTGATTGATTTTTCTAACTCTTTTAAAGAGATTAAACCCTCATTGTTAACATTAAGATAAGTTACAGAAAAACCGTTCTTTTCCAAAAATTTGCAAGTATCTAAAACGGCTGGATGTTCAATTTTTGAAGTGATAATATGTCCTTTTTTATTTGCAGATGCAATTCCTTTAATTGCTAAATTGATTGATTCAGTTCCGCCGGATGTGAAAATAATTTCTTCCGCTTTACAGTTAAGAATCTTTGCAACTTTGTTTCTTGTTTGATTAAGAATTTCTTTTGCTTCTAATCCCATTTGGTGTAAAGCGCTAGCGTTAGCGTAAGTTTTTACAGCATTCATTTCTTTCTTTACAATTGGGTCTAGCGGAGTTGAAGCTGCATGGTCCAAATAGATTATTTTTTTGGTTGTATTCATTTTATGTTTTATTACAATAAGTACATTTGGCGCTTTTTTTTAAAGCACAAACATTCCGATAAATCTTACACAAGATTCCTTTTTTCTTTAAGAGAGTGTTTAATCGAATTATTTCATCTCCTAAATTGTTATTATCTTTGATGATATTTTTTACAGAGATTGTTAATTCTTTTTCCATCTCTTGATCGAAAATTTCTTCTTTAGCCCGTTTTTGTTTTTTATATTGCGAAATTGCGGCCGGTGTGACTCCCATAATTTCTGCAACATCTTTTTGTGGGAGATTTTCTGCAAGTTTTAGGGATATTTTCTTTCTAATCGCTGGTAGAATATACCATACTTCAATTTCTTGTGGGAATATTAGTTTTTTAGACATTTTATTATTTCCTCTTTTTATGCTGGACAATCTGAGCAAGCCTGTCCGAATTTCCTGGCTCCGCAACAGGTTGACTTTTTCCAGGTAGATATTGCTGGAGAATAGCTATTGCTAGGGTTACCATAACCTAATACTTGGTAACCAGAAGTTGTTGCATATCCGCTATTTGAACCGTAATCAACCATAGTTAATTAACAATTGTTAACTTATTTATAAAACTTTCGTAACTAACTTTAAGAAAATAAAAATTTAAAAAAATTCAAACAATTAAATTTAAAAGCATCACTATTATCTTTATTACAAAAGAAGGTGATTTAAATGATTAAAGGGATAATTTTTGATGTTGATAATACTTTAATAGACTTCTATCGGATGAAAAGTATGTCCGTTTCTAACTCGATAGATGCAATGATTGATGCTGGTTTGAAAATGAAAAAGAAAGAAGCTTTAAAGATAATTCATGAAATATTTGATGAGTTGGGGATGGAAGCTCATTTACTTTTTCAAAGTTTTTCAAAAAAAGTTTACGGAAAAATTGATTACAAAATGGTTGCTGCTGCAATTGTTGCTCACCAAACTGTTTGGAACGGTTTTTTGCACACTTTCCCGGGCGTGATTGAATCTTTAATTAAACTTAAACAGATGGGTTTAAAGATGGGTATTGTTAGTGATGCTAGAAAAATGCATGCTTACGAACGACTTTACGGGATGCGGATTGTAGATTTTTTTGATGTGGTTGTAACTTATGATGATACTAGGAGATATAAACCTTCTCGAAGACCTTTTTATCACGCGTTAAAAAGGTTGAAACTTAAACCAGAAAATTGTATCATGCTTGGTGATTGGCTTAAAGGTGATGTGGGTGGTGCTTTAAAAATGGGGATGCATGCTTGTTTGGCTAAGTATGGTGCTCCTACTGCTGAATCTAAAAAAATAATGAACATGAACCATGTGAAAAAGTATAACATTCATCCTGATTATGTTTTGAAAGAGTTTTCTGAGATAGTAGATTTAGTAAAAAAATTAAACAAAGAAGAATTTGTACGACGGAAGAAAATAAGTGGGTGAATATTTAGAATATGTTACAAAAAACAGATATTCAAGAAACATTAAGTGCATTTAAGCCAGAAAACTTTGTATTCCTTCTATCAATAGACAAAAACAATAAACCAAGCGGTATGGTTGTTGCTTGGAAAACTAGAATTTCTGGAACTCCGCCATTGTATGCCCTTGCGTTAGGCAAATCAAGTTACACTTACAAACTTATCAAAAAAAGTAAAGAGTTTGTTATTGCTGTACCTAATAAAGATCTAAAAGAAGCAATAGAAGTTTTTGGTTACCATCATGGAACAGAACTTGATAAGTTCAAAGAAACGGGTTTAGAAACTATTCCTAGTAAACATCTTAAAACTCCTTTAATTAAAAAAGCCACAATTTGTTACGAGTGTAAATTAGTTAACACCATCAAAACTGGTAGTTGTAACTTGGTTATTGGTGAAGTTGTTGCTGCCCATCATAATAAAAACAAAAAAACTCTTTTGGTAACAGGTAAAGATAAAAACGGAGATAGGATTTTTAAAGAGTTTTAAACAAACTTCTTCAATTTAGAAAAATCTTCAAACAATACTTCTTTGATCCATTTAAATCTTAATCCAGCAGAAGGATGATACGTAACAAAATATTTCTTCTGGTAAACTTTTCCGTGCAAATCTTTAATCTTTTCTTTACCAGTTAATTCTTTCAAAGCAACTCTGCCTAAAACGATAATCAAATTTGGGTTAATTGTTTCAATTTGTTGATCTAACCATTTTCTACAAGTTTTTAATTCTAAAGTGTTAGGGTTTCTGTTTTTTGGTGGCCGACATTTAACAGTATTAGTGATGAAAACATTTTTTCTGTCAATTCCGGCAGTTTCTAACAATTCGTTCAACAGTTTACCAGCCCTACCTACAAAAGGCTGACCTAGACGATCTTCTTCCGCGCCTGGCGCTTCACCAATAATCATGATTTTTCCTTTACCCTCACCAGGAACAGCTAGAGTTCTAGTTTTCCAGAGCGGACAAGCTGTACATTTTCTAATATCTTCTGCTAAATCGTAAAGTTCCATTTTCTAAATGTCTACCAAAACTTTAGCATACCAACCGGTTTCTGTTTGTTTAACTTCAAACATATGCATCGTGATTGCTTTAATGTCAACTTTCTGTTCATGTTTCTCTGGATCAATCTTTTCACCGTAAGCTTGACATTTAAGAACATATTTTCCCTCTTTTTCTTTAATTTCACATTTAAATTTGGAAAAAATTAATCTTTCTGTATCTTTATAGAATAATAAGTCGTCAAGGAAGTCAAACAAAAGGTATTCAATTTTACTGTTTTCGCCAGTAATCTCTTTCTGTTCAGTTTGTTTGAATTCTTTTAAATTAACTTGCACTTTTTCTACTGCAAGGGCACATTGTTCAAACAGTTCTCCTAAACTTTCAGCTTCCGCTACAAAAAGTTCGTCAGCTGTATGTTCAAGGAATTTATGGTAAGGTTTCATTGAGATTAGAATTCCTTTATCGTTATATAAATCTTTTTGGTATTAGGGAAAATTATATAAACTTAAATCTCTTCTTTCAAAGAGATGGTAAAGAAAAGGAGGGTGAAGAAAGATGATTTTTCTAATCGCACCGTACTTTTAAC
Source organism: uncultured Methanosarcinales archaeon (assembly GCA_964594395.1). Lineage (GTDB taxonomy): Archaea > Nanobdellota > Nanobdellia > Woesearchaeales > GW2011-AR9 > CAZQLW01. The sequence continues at coordinate 5,212 of CAZQLW010000046.1, forward strand.
TTTAGCATTATTAATTGTAGTTATTCTTATTGCTTTCATGGTTTATACCACTTATTTAGAGAAAGCAAAAGCAACAATTGCTGATCAATCTTTAGAAGAACTTCCTCCTCAGACAGAAGATGTTACTATTGAAGAAGTTTTTGCAGAAGAAATTGTTGATGATGGGGGTTCATAATGGTAAAAGTATCTAATAAAACAATTGTAACTTTGTTAATGGTTGCGTTAGTAATCACTGTGGTTAGTACTATTGTTAGTGTTAATCAACTAGAAGGGTTTGGCGAATATTCTTCTTTAACTGGGGCAACAGTAAGTGTTCCTGAACTGAAAGAAGTTGATCCTGCTAGCTTAAACGAATCTGAACTGGACGAATGTAAAGTTTACACTTGTTGCGGCGATGAATGTAAATAGTTTGTTAATTTCTTAGTGGTATAGAATTATTACTTTATGGAGGGTTAGATTTTGTAGTTTTAGGCTTTGAGGGTGATAAATAATAGAACTTCGACATAACGAGTGTTATGTTTAATTAATTAGCTAACTCTCGTTATAAATCAATCTCATTTTAGAAAAATAATAATTTAATAACTGATACTACTACAACTATTGTAAATACTACTTTGACTAAAGCACTGCCTTTTTTAACTGCAATGTTAGCTCCTAAATAACCTCCTAAAATTCCTCCCACCATTAAAGATAATCCTATTATCCAATCTATAACTCCATAAAATGCAAAAATTATGCTTGCTACAATAGCTAATGTTAAGCCGGTTATTCTTCTTATCGCATTTACTTCTAAATAAGTTAATCCCATAAAAATAATAATGGATAAACTGGAAAGAAGGCCTCCACCAACGCCAATAAAAGAATCGATTATAAAAATAAAGAAGTTGACAACATAACCAGCAATTTGCTTTGATTTAGAAACAATTTGTCTTTTTAAGCCAAATGATTTCTTAAAAAAAGTAAATGGTAATGCGACTAACATCATTATGGCAATAAGATTCTTTACTAACTCTTCATCGATTGCAATTAAAATGTTCGCTCCAATAATTGTAGCAATAACAGTAATTATTGCAAGGGTTATAGCAATTTTCCAGTGGATCTTCTTAAATTTATGAAATTGATAAGCGGCAATTCCGTGACCGCCAATGGCAGAAAATTTTCTTGTTGCAACAGTTATTTTTGGAGGTACGCCCAGCATCAATAATAATGGGGCTTCTATTAAACCGGCTCCTCCTCCAGCAAGATTAGAAAGCAATCTAGCAAAAAAGCCAATTATAAAGACAATCAGTAAAGTAGTAATCTCCATACTTATTAGAATAAATTATTATTTTAAAAGCTTATTGGCCGGTTAGTGAACTCAGCACATCTTCGATGCTTACCCTCCCGGAACTGAGTTTGGGCAACTTAACTCTACTTTCTAAATAAGAACTTTAGCCCAACTTTAAATCAATTTCTTTAGCCACATCTTTTAGTTATGAGGGCATTTGTTAAAGTTTTTTCCAGAAAAAATATGCTGTTTTGTTAAATCCGAGTGAGTTGTAAAATTCATGTGCTTTTTTTCTTTTGAATGTTGATGGGAAATTAATCTCTTTACATTTCATTTTCTTTGCTTCTTTCATGATTTCTTTTAATAATTTTGTTCCTAATCCTTTTCCTCTCTTTGATTCATCAATTATTAATTCAGATAAATAGCCTATTTTCCCTTGAACTTGAACGTCATTTCTGAATTTAATTGCGCCGTATCCTATTGTCTCTTTTTTATCTTTCAAAACTAATTCCAGAGAATTTTTTGTTTTTAATTCATTTAGAAATATTTCTTTAGTCTTTTTTTTAGA
>CAZQLW010000047.1:0-6925 GCA_964594395.1 uncultured Methanosarcinales archaeon
ATAATAATAATAATAATAATAATAATAATAATAATAATAATAATAATAATAATAACACTATTAACACTTAGACGTAATTAAACACAGATGGTATATAAAGGTTTCTTTTCTAGAACTTAGTTCCACATTATAAACAAAATTAAAATTTTAACAAAGTTAACAAATTCCAAAACTGATTAATAAAAATTATTGCTAAATAAGCAAACAAAAAACTGGGTACAAAAGGAACACCTTCCTTGATTAAAATTTCAGTTAACTTACCTTGGCCTTCAAGTTTTCTTAATTTCCAAAGATCTTCAAGTTCTAAAGTTTTCTTTTCAATTACTAATTTATTTTTAATTTTCAAGTTTTCTGCTAACCAATCACCCTCAGTAAGATTTTTTATTTTTACTTTATTGATGAAACAACTTTTTTCTACAGAATTAACAAAAGTGAACAAGTAAAAAAAGGAAAGCGGGAAAAGGATTAAGGGCCAAAGAAAAATGTAAAATAGTGTTGGCACAATAAGAATTAAAGAAAGTACTGCTAAAAAAATGTGTAACTTCTTTTTTTTGATAATACTTTTCTCAAAATTAAGAACAAAAACTTTTCTTTTTTTAAGAGCTACATAAATCATCCATAATAATCCGAAAATTGCTCCCAAGAATAATAATGCTAAAAAGAAAAGTAATAAATTCCAACTAGAATCATTAAAAGGAAAAGTAATTCCAATAACAGCACCCATACCCATCAAAAGTTTACTATCACCGCCGCCCCACTGACCAGTGTAATAAAAAAGTAACGCAAACCCAAAACAAACAAGAAATCCTAAAACACCGCCAAGAATAATTTCCCAACCAAGTTTAAAAGAAAAAATAGTTCTGATTCCAAAAGCTGTAAAAATTAATCCATAGTTTAACCAATCAGGAACTTCTCTTGTCCGAATATCTGAATAAGAAGCCACCAAAAGAGCAATTAAAGTGATTATTATTAATGTAACATCTAAAACCATCCTTTTCAAGAATTGTTTGGAATATATTAAAGTGTTGGTTTTTTGTTTCTTATTTGCAAACATTTATAAACAAATTTAGATTAACAAACTCATAGACTTTACTATAACAATACCTATAAAAATAAAAAAATGCGGTGATAATTATGGCAGAACAAGAAGAATATGAAATGATTCCTCATCAATTACTTTCTGATTTAAAATATGATGTGGAAGCTTTAAAAAAAAAATTAACCCAACCTGATAACAAAAGTAACGAATTAATTCTTGAAATTGAAAGTCTTAAAGATTCAATTCATGAACTGAACATGGTCTTCCAAAAAGCTTTAGAGGAAACTAAAAGTGAAGATCCGTTACAAGAAATAACTCAAATTAATACAAGAATTAATGATGTTATTAAACAAAATGAAACAATTGCTCAAGGGATGATTGCAATTTCTGATAAGTTGGAAGAGTTCATGACAAAAAGTTCAGAACCAGTTGAAAGGAAAATTTCAGCACCAACCTCAATGGTACCGGGCGCCGCTAACCCTGATGTACATCATACCATGGGTCCACCAGTTCCACCAGGACCAGGAAAAGTAGCACCACCACCACAAGCAATGGCCGCTACTAACCCAAATGTGGGCGAACCGATAATAGATTTTCCACCACCTCCACCTTCTGCTAACGGAGGAAAGAAAAGATTAGGATTATTTAAATAAGATTAAAATAAACAAAAAAATAGGTTACAAATAAAATGACTTCATTAAAAACTAAAAAGCTTCTTAAAGAAGTGTCTCAAACTCTTCAAAAGGAAAGAGAAACTTTTTCTAAGCAAGAGATAGTGAAAAAAATGAACGAAATAAAGTACTTATCTAAACAAAAAAAAGTACCAAAATTATCTTTACAAAAAGAAATTCGTCACCTGGAAAAAAAGTTAACTGGAATTTTTGAACTTGAAAAAAAAATGTTAAAAAGTAAAAAGAGTGAATCTAGTAAAGTTACAATTCTTAAAAAACAAATTGGCCAGTTAAAGAAAAGGATAGCTGCTAATGAACAAAAAGATTTACACAAAAAAGTTGAAAAACTTTCTCACCTTCTTGGAGAATTAATGGCTAAACAGGAAACAAAAAAAAGTGTTAGTCTTAACAAAAAAGTTCAAAGAAAAAGTTTAAAACCTAAGCCCAAACAAAAACAAGTAAAAAAACGAAAAATTATCTCTTCAACTAGTCCCAATAAAGCGATCATGTTGCAACAACGTTTAGAAGCTTTAAAAGAAGAATTAGAAGCTAACCCGCAACTAAGCACAAAAAATCCAAAAAAAGCTAAATTGATTGAAGCCAACATTATTTCTTTACAAAATAAATTAAACCAATGTTTAGGCATAGTTCCAAAAGCTGCTCCAACGCCCAAAATTATTAAAACTTCCAGTAGCGATAATAAAATTAAACATAAAATGTTGTTTGAAGCCCCTCCATGCCAAAGTAAAGAAGATAATCTTGAACAGAAAGCAATCCCTCCAACAAATTTAGAGGACGAATTACCAATGCCACCCCCACCAAAAATTAAAAAGTAGAATTCAAACATTTCTAACCAAGACAGTTAAGTTTTTATAAGCCAGAAGATTAACTTTAAGAAAATGGCACAAAAATATTTATCAATCCAAAAAGCAATTAAAAAAGGAAAAGGAAAAGTCTCAGTTAGAGGATGGGTACATCGGGAGAGAGGAAGTAACAAATTTAAATTTATCACCCTCAGAGATTCTACTAATGTTATTCAATGTATTCTTGATAGAAACAAGTTTGACAATTCCTGGAATGAAATTGATAGTATTAAAATTGAAACTTCAATGGAACTAACTGGAGATATAAAAAAAGATAAACGTGCTCCAACAGGTTACGAAATTCAAGTTAGTGAATATAAAATAGTTGGAAAATCTGAAAATTTTCCGATAGGGAAAGATTTTTCTAAAGAGTTCCTAGCTGATAATAGACACTTATGGTTAAGAAGTAGAAGAATGACCGCAATTTTAAAAATTAGAAGTACAGTTTTTGGTGCTTTAGACGAATTCTTTAAAGGAGAAGGATTCTATGAGTACCATTCACCAATATTTCAAGCAGTACAATGCGAGGGTGGTTCAGATTTATTTGAAGTGAAATATTTTGATAAGAAGGATGTTTTCCTGACCCAAACATGGCAATTGTACGCAGAACCAGCAATTTTTGCTTTGGAAAAAATTTATACGATTGCACCCACGTTCAGGGCTGAAAAATCTAAAACCAGTAGACATCTGACAGAATTTTGGATGTGTGAAATGGAAGTTGCTTGGGCAAAATTCAAAGATATCCAAGATTACGGAGAAAAAATGATTAAATATGTTGTTGCCCAAGTTTTAAAAAAACACCTACCTGAATTAGAAATTCTTAAACGAGATCCAAAAATATTAGAACCAATAGTTAAAAAACCATTTATAAGAATGACTTATACTGAAGCGATTGATATCTTGAAAAAGAAATGTAAATTTGATGTTGCTTGGGGTAAAGATTTACGTACAGTTGAGGAAGAAAAGTTAACCAAACTTTATGATGTTCCCGTTATTGTTACACATTATCCAAAAGACGTTAAAGCTTTTTACATGACTGAAGATCCTGAGAACCCTAAAGTAGTTTGGGGTTGCGACTTTTTAGCTCCTGAAGGTTATGGAGAAATTGTTGGCGGTTCTCACCGGGAACATGACATTGAAAAAATTAAAAAACGATTGATTGAAGAAAATGAAAATCCTAAAGAGTATGAGTTTTATCTTGATACAAGAAGGTACGGAACAGTACCTCATGCTGGATTTGGCTTAGGTGTAGAAAGAATAATCGCTTGGATTTGCGGTTTAGATACTATTAAAGATGCTATTCCTTTTCCTAGAACAATGGAACGGTATAAACCTTAAAGAAAGTTCAATGACGCTCCACTTTGATAAAAATGTTCATCAAGCTTTGGATAAAATAGAGTTCTTTGATTATCATGAGATTATTGTCCATCAACAGAAAGAAGAAAGGACACATTCAAATTCTTGCCAGATAATTGAAATTTATGGAAAAGCTAAATGGCAAATAGTAGATTTATTGAATGAACAATATGGAACTAATTTCAATCTTCATAATTGGCTCAAAAAAGATAAAAGTGATGAAGTATCTTACTTTCTTAACGAAGCTGGCTCTAACTGTTTAAATTATTCAGAATTTAAAACGCCCTATATGTTCCATCTTTGGTTCGGGAAAAAAGGGTTTATAATTGGGATAGAACAAAATGGTAAAGGATTTAATGCTAAAGAAGTTTATCAACAAGGAATAAAAACTAATGAGGGTAATGCTTTTGATTTTTTTGAAAACTGTAACCATAAAGTTTTTTTTGACAATCCAACTGATGCTAAAATTGTATTTTTCAAACACACCTTCTAAGCTAATAATAACATAGAACCTATATTCTCCAGTATCTACATTCTAGACCAAAAGCTTTATAAATGGTCATCCTAAAAAACACTTCCGCCATTTAAAAAGGGCTAAATAAAAATGGAATCGCATTATCCACGACAAACTGAGATAGGAACGCTTGATAATTTATCTAGAACTGATTATTGTATTCCTAACCCTAAAATGCTCAATGGTCAAGAAATTTTTGAATCAGTTTTTGGACTATGTCGTGATGCTGGTTCTTTTGGTGCTGTAACTCAAAGTCCAGAAGGTGGCGTGCGTAAAGTTCTTGCTTTTAGTGTTCAACCTTCTGTTCCACTTGGAGGGGTTCATTCAAATGTTAAAGTGAAACATCTTGATGGGAGAGATTATTCATTACAAAAAGAAAATTTATCTTTAAATTTTACACTTTCAGAACCAGATCATTTGCATGTTGTTGGTGGCATTATGGAAGGTGTAATTTTACGTTCATTGAAAAATGTTGAGGGAGTAGTTTCATATCGGGATAGAAAGTTTGCTACTGTCGATGGATATGTTTTTATGTCAACAGAAATGGACGAAGCTCCAGGTGAAACAACTTATAAACTTGTAAAAGATGGTTTAGAACTTGAATCTGCATTAAACATTTCTTATGATGCTGCATTAACCTTACAAAAAGTTCATGATGCACATATTGTTCATGGCGATATAACTCCTAAAAATATTATGTCTGATGGACAACAAACAACTCTGACCGATTTTGGCAATTCTAAAGTTATCGGTTTGAACAAGTATCTTAACCTTTCATTTCGTGAACTGAATGAGATGTCTTTTGTTGTTGAATTTGCGGATGCTTTACCAAAAATTGGTACTCCTGCTTATTTTGCTCCAGAAACTATGTTTGAAGGTTCTTCAATTGCTGGTGATATTTTTTCAATGACCACTACTACTTTTTATTTAACAACTGGGTCAACTATTGCACCTCAAATCAGAAAATATGGATGGAACCCTGATGTTTATAATTTTACAAAAGAAAAAATGCTTAAAAACGATGTTCCAAAACCTATCCGTCAAGCAATTTTGTTTAATCTTGCTGCCTCTCCAGAAAATAGAGATTTAGAAGTTTTAATTTCTGCTTTAGGTACTTCTTTGGGCGTTGAATTACCGAGTGGTGTAAAAACTTATTCTTGTCCTTCTGTTTTTGCTCGGACACAATTGTCAAAGTACTCTGATTATGAAGCAATGGATACAGAATTGTTACCTGAAAAAATTTAAACTAAAATTTTAGAAACCTTTATAAATAACCTCATTAAAAAACTATTAAACTAATAATCCTAATTATAGGAGAAATAGGAGGAATATAATATGGCAAAAGAAAAAGAACATATCAACTTAGTATTTATCGGTCACGTTGATCACGGTAAATCAACAACTGTTGGTAGATTATTGTTCGACTCTGGAAACATTGACGAACAAGCAATGAGAAAATTAAAAGAAAAAGCTGAACAACTTGGTAAGAAAGGTTTCGAATTCGCTTTCGTTATGGATAACTTGAAAGAAGAACAAGAACGTGGAGTTACCATTGACTTAGCTCACAAAAGATTTGATACTGATAAGTATTACTTTACAATCATTGATGCACCTGGTCACAGAGACTTTATTAAAAATATGATTACTGGTGCTTCACAAGCAGACTGTGCGGTTTTAGTTGTAGCTGCAAATGATGGTGTTAATGCTCAAACTATTGAACACTTAAAATTGTCAAAAATTTTTGGTGTTGGACAGTTAATTGTTGCAGTTAACAAAATGGACATCTCAGGTGTAGACTGGAGCGAAGACAGATATAATGCTGTTGTTGAAGAAGTTAAAAAACATGCAACACAAGCTGGCTGGGACGTTGCAAAAGTAAATTTCTTACCTATTGCTTCTTTACCTGGAGACAATGTTGCTAAAAAATCAGAAAACATGGCTTGGTGGACAGGCGATACTTTATTACAAGCTATCGACAAATTTGAAGTACCACAAAAACCAACTGATTTACCTTTAAGACTACCATTACAAGATGTTTATAACATCACAGGTATCGGTGTTGTTCCTGTAGGAAGAATCGAAACTGGTGTAATGAAAATTGGTCAAAAAGTTATTGCTGTTCCTGGAAGAGAAGGTAAAGGTGTTCCTGGCGAAGTTAAATCTATTGAAATGCACCATGAACAAGTTCAAGAAGCTGGTCCTGGTGACAACGTTGGATTTAACGTGCGTGGATTTGGTAAAAAAGATATTGCTCGTGGAGACGTAATCGGCCCTGCTGACAATGTTCCGAGTGTAGCTACTGAATTTACTGCCCAGATTGTTATCATGTCACACCCTAGTGTTGTAACTGTTGGTTATACTCCTGTATTCCACATTCACACAGCACAAGTTGCTTGTCAGTTTGTAGAAATTGTTAAAAAACTTGACCCTGCAACTGGTAACGAAGTGACTGAAAACAAAGACATCTTAAGAAACGGTGATG
>CAZQLW010000048.1:0-6466 GCA_964594395.1 uncultured Methanosarcinales archaeon
CTGAAGAAGTTGCTAAAGAAAAATTTTGTAAATTTGAAGATAAAAAAGAAGCAATGGAGGTAGGAATTAGGGTTGGTTTTGCTTACCTTACTTTAGGGATAGTTTCTGCTCCTCTGGAAGGTTTTATTGGTTTAAAAATTAAGAAAAGGCGTGATGGTAAAGAATATTTATCTTTACAATATGCTGGCCCTATTAGAGCAGCGGGTGGAACAGCATCTTCAGTATCAGTTATTTTGAGCGACTTTGTCCGTGTAAAAATGGGTTATGCATCTTATGATCCTGAAGAGATTGAAGTTAATCGTTACAATTCTGAAGTTCACGATTATCATGATCGGGTAACTAATCTACAATATCATCCTAGTGATGAAGAATTAAAATTTATGGTTTCTCATTTGCCTGTAGAAGTTGATGGTGATCCTACCGAAAAATTTGAAGTTTCTAATTTTAAAGATCTTCCAAGAATAGAAACCAATTTGATTCGAGGAGGAGTGGCATTAGTTTTAGCAGAAGGATTATGTCAAAAAACACCTAAATTATGGAAAAGGTTATCAAAATGGGGTGAAGAATTCGGATTAAGTCATTGGAAATTCCTTGCAGATTTTTTAAAATTAAAAGAAGAAATTCATGCCGCTCATGGTTCTGAAAAAACTGATAAAAATGTTGAAGAAAAGAAAATAGTTAAACCTAACAACACTTTTATTATGGACTTAGTTGCGGGGAGACCAATCTTAACTCATCCTTTAGCAATAGGTGGATTTCGTTTACGTTATGGTAGAACTAGGGTTTCAGGTTTTTCTGCTTCTGCATTACATCCTGCGACTTTAATTGTCCTTAATAAATATATTGCTATTGGTACACAACTAAAAACTGAACGCCCAGGTAAAGCTACTATTATTACTCTTTGTGATACAATTGAAGGTCCGATTGTAAAGTTAAATGACGGGTCTGTTTTACAATTAAAAACCGAAACAGAAGCTAAAAATTATTTTCCTGAAATTGAAGAAGTACTTTTTTTAGGTGATATTTTGATTAATTATGGAGATTTTTCAGAGAACGGCCATGACCTTGTACCTGCAGGATATTGTTCTGAATGGTGGGCACGAGAAGTTGAAAAGTCAATAAATAATTTATTTAAAGAAGAAGGAATTAAAAAAGCAGCAGAATTAATTGGAATTGAAGAAAAAAGAATTATGGCATTAATTGAGAGGCCTTTATTCATTATTCCTACCTGGTCTGAATCATTAAAAATTAGTAAAAAATTAAATGTGCCTCTTCATCCAGAATATATATTTTATTGGAAATTAGTTTCTGGTGAAAATTTGTTAAGTTTAATGAATTGGTTACATGATGGAAAAATAAAAATTGATGAAGAAGGAATAAAAAAAATAATCTTACCTTATTATTCTGATAATGAACTTCACCAAAAATCAAAAATGATTTTGGACCAGTTAGGTGTAACTCATCAAATCATCAATAAAGAAAATTTGGTTTTGCAGAGGAAAGAAGCAAGAATTTTTGCATTTTGTTTTGATTTTAAAGATCAAAAAGGGTTAGAAAATATCAACTTAACTCCGGAATCAGTAGCTAACAAGGATGGATTAGAAGTGATAAATTTTCTTAGTAGCGTTAAAATTATTGATAAAGCAGGAACTTTTATTGGTGCAAGGATGGGAAGGCCAGAGAAAGCTAAAATGAGATCAATGACTGGTAGCCCCCAAGTAATGTTTCCTATTGGTGATGAGGGAGGAAGATTAAGAAGTTTTCAAGCAGCATTGAAAGATGGTAAAATTAGAAGTGTTTTCCCTACTTATTATTGTCAAAAATGTAACAAAGATATGGTTTATCGTTCTTGTGAAGAATGCAATAGTTTATGTGAAAAAAAGTATTATTGTCGATTTTGTGGTGATGTTGAAAAAGATACTTGTCGTCATGGTCCAACTAATCCTTACAAAAGTCAAGATCTTAACATTAAATATTATTTTAATAAAGCAAAAGAAAGATTAGGAGAGAGATTACATCCTGATTTGATTAAAGGAGTAAGAGGAACTTCAAATAAAGAACGGGTCCTGGAACATTTATCTAAAGGGATTTTAAGGGCTAAACATTCAATTTGTGTTAATAAAGATGGCACTACTCGTTATGATTGTACAGAAATGCCCATTACTCATTTTAAACCTAAAGAAATTAAAACTTCAATTGAAAAATTAAAACAATTAGGTTATGAAAAAGATATTTTTGGTAAAGAGTTAAGTGATAAAGAACAAATTATAGAATTAAAACCGCAAGATATAGTTTTGCCTGGTTTTGATTCCTTAGAAGATTCGGGTCCAAAAGTAATGAAACGAGTAGCTAATTTTGTTGATGAATTGTTAGTAAAATTTTACAAATTAAAACCTTTTTATAATATTGATAAAGAAGAAGATTTGGTTGGGCATTTAGTTATCGGCTTGGCACCACACATTTCTGCAGGATTAATGGGTAGGATCATTGGTTTTTCTGAAACACAAGGGTTATTGGCACATCCAATGTGGCATGCTGGGTTACGTCGTGATTGTGATGGTGATGAAGCTGCTTTACTTCTTTTAATGGATGCTTTACTTAATTTCACTCGACAATATCTTCCTGAACGTCGTGGTGCAAAAACTATGGACGCCCCATTAGTATTAACATCAACATTAAATCCTGCAGAGATTGATGACCAGGTTCATGGGATGGATATTGCTTGGAAATATCCTTTAGAACTTTATGAAGCCGCTTTAGAGATGAAAAAACCTTGGGATGTTAGTTTTGATGATGGGAAAAAAGTTGAACAAATTAGTGATCGGTTGGGTACAGAATTACAACATGATCAATTTGGATACACACATTGGGTAACCAATTTTAATAAAGGCATTTTATGTTCTGCATATAAAACAATCCCAACTATGGAAGATAAACTTCTTGGTCAAATGGAAATTGCTAAAAGAGTTCGGGCAGTAGACATGGATGATGTGGCTAAACTAGTTATTGAAAAACATTTTTTGAAAGATATTCGCGGAAATTTAAGAAAGTTTAGTATGCAACAGTTTAGATGTGTTAAATGTAACGCTAAATATCGGCGTCCTCCAATGTCTGCCAGGTGTACAGAATGTCCTAATGGGAAAATAATTTTTACAATCTCTGAAGGTTCAGTAATAAAATATTTGGGTCATTCATTACGGCTTGCTAGAGAGTATGATTTTTCTCCTTATCTAAAACAAACACTTGATTTGTTACAGTTAAATGTAGATAATGTTTTCGGTAAAGAGAAAGAAAAACAGGCAGGTTTGGGTAGTTTTATTGGTTAATTATTCCAGCAATACTTCCGCATGTTCAATACCATCAATCACAATAACATTTTCTACTAATCCCAACTCCTTGCCGAGAGCCACAGCTTCTTTACCAGTTAGATGTAAAACGTAAGCTTCTTTAATTAAATTTTTAACTTCTTCTTCAGATTTTTCTTTTCCTTCATAGAATTTATTGGTTAAATCTAATTGTTTATTACCTTCTTCAAACTTTTTACCGATGATGTCGGAATCTGTAACAATTAAGATGATTCCTTGAGAAGTTTGTTTTTCGTTAACTATAAATTTCATTTTACTTCAAGTTTTTAACAGGCTTTTTTGCCCCACAAGCTAAACATTTTAAATAAATTACTTCTTGTTCTTCAACCAAGTTTGTTTCCGGTTTATTACATTCTGAACAGAATACGAATTCAGATGCATACTTTTTAATTTTTTTATTAATTTTACCGGCGGAAACTTTTGTTCCTAAAAGAACTCTATCTCGAATAACTTTACCCGGTGTTGCTAATTCTCTTAACAAGTATTTTAACAGATGTTGAACATTTCTACCCAAAGATTTAGCAATTGCCTGCAAATTTATTAGAACTGTTTTATTACCTTCTAAATGCCCTTTAATTTTCTCAATAGTAAATCGTTCTCCTTTGGAAAGATTTTCAGGCAATTCTTCTTCCGCTTTTTTTAGTAATTGTTCATAATTATCCATAAATTTGTTAATTTAGAGGTGAATTTATAAAGTTTTGGCTAAAATAAATTGAATTGAAACTAAAATTAATACTTCTTATTCTATTTAACAAAACTTTTATATACTTCTAAGTAAATATTAGACTATTCATAATTAAAAAAGAGGTGAACATAAAATGGCAGGATTAGAATTAGCAGAAGTCATACTTGCAGTAATTATTGGAACTTTAGCAGCAATTGTTTATTCATTAAGGGTCTTAATTCTTATGGAGCGAAGAGTAGCTTCAATGGAATTAAATATTCAAAGAATGACTGCGAGGGTTCTTAAAGAAGAAGCAGTGATTCAGAGAGCAATTAAGAGAAGATCTCCAGTGAAAAGACCTAAAAGGTCTAAAAAGCGGAAAAGATAAATTTATTTCTTTTTCTTTATTATTTTCTTCTTTTTAATTACTTTTTTTTTAGTAACAGTTTTTTTAACTACCTTCTTTTTAACAATTTTCCTTTTAGAATTTTTTTTCTTAGTCGGTTTTTTCTTAACTACCTTCTTCTTAACAACTTTCTTTTTTGGAGATTTTTTTTCAACTTTTGGTGCTATTTTTCTCTTAGCAGCTCTGACTTTATTTACTTCTGTTAAATGGGCAAGTTCTGTTTCAATTTCTTTAATTTTATTTTTAATTTTTACAATTTTGTCTTCACTCGTATCTTGACTAAATAATTCTCCGCATTCAGGACAATGAAACTCAAAATCCATTGCTTGATCAAAATTTAACCGAACACAATTACTAGGACAAACAAAAAATAATTCTTTTTCTTCTTCTTCCAATCTATTTTTTAATTTAGTTAACGATTCTTGTTTTTTTTTAAAATAAATAAACCTAATACTCTCTGGGAGAAGTGTCCAATAATATACATACCATCCTTTTTCTTTATCTTTTTTACGATTAAACCCAACTAAATTATGATTATAAAGAAGGTAAAGTAATTTTCTAACTAGCTTGATGTCCATTTTAGTTTTATCAGCTAGAACGAATTCGGAAATATTTTCTTGACCATAAAGTTTTTCAATTAAAGGTTTACCTTCCTGGCCAATAAGTGAGAGTGTAATTTCTTCAATTTTTTTTTGAGTTAAACGCATATTATCTCTAATATTGGTATTTGTCCCTTTTAAACCTTTCGGTTTTCATCACTCTTTTGCAGTAATTCTTCTTTATTTAATCCTCTTCTTTGCGCTAACTCTAAAGAAATGAGTTTACATTTGCCGGTATCTTGTAAATCTTCGGGCATTAAGAAATACCAATCTTGATCCGGAAATTTTACCGCTACCCAGGATTCAGCACCGAAATTGTTAGAAAAAGTTAATAATTGCTCAATTTCAGCATTTTGAAAGTATTTTTTTTGATCTTTAGTAACTTTACATTCAATAGCAAGTCTTCTGATTGCATTTCCTGCTAGGATATCTGGGCAGGGATATATTGACGATCCTGATCCTGCAGCTCTAATACAACTAAACTCATTCTCATTAAAGAATTTAACCAGTTCTCTCTCACCTTTACTACCTTTAGCTTTACGGTTTACCATTATAGAATTTATACTTTAATTTTCATAAAATCTTCAGCAACAATAGTGTTATCAAAGTAAGTTCTTGCTTCGGAAACAATTTCTGAGGTGCTTTTATAGCGAGGACTAATATGAGTGATTACTAATTGCTGAGCATTATTTTCAGAAGCAATCAAAGCTGCATCTTTTACAGTTAGGTGCATATATTTTCTTGTTTTCTCTTTAATATCACTTAAATGTGTTCCTTCTGAAATTAACAAATCTGCATTTTGAGCCAGTTTATTAGCACCATTACAAGGTAAAGTGTCAGCAATATAACTTATTTTTTTTCCTTCAACCAAATAAGTTAAGTCTGAAGATTTAATTTTTTTACCATTATAGGTTACATCTTTTCCTTCTTGTAATTTTCCTAAAATTGGTCCAGATAAACCTAACTTTTCAGCTTTAGCAACTTTTATGCGTAACCTATCTTTTTCAATAAAACTAAAACCAACACATTCAGCAGAATGTTTTAATGGTTCAGCTACTAATTGAAATTCATCATTTTCAAAAAATACACCGGATTTAACTTCTTTAATTTCATAAGGGATAATATCATTGGAAGCAAAAGATTTGAATAAGTGAGTTAAATATTTCTTGCTCCCTTTCGGACCATAGATATACAATTTTTTTGCGTATTGGTCTGCACCCATAGAACTCATTAATCCAGGAATACCAAAAACATGATCACCATGCCAATGGCTAATTAATAATCTGGTAACTTTTGCCGGTTTGATTCCAGTTAAACGCATTTGTCTCTGCACATTCTCTCCACAGTCAAACAAAATATTTTCGGTTTTATAACTAAGCATAAAGCTAGGATGATTACGTTTCTTAGTTGGTTGCATACAACTAGTTCCCAG
>CAZQLW010000049.1:0-6398 GCA_964594395.1 uncultured Methanosarcinales archaeon
CTCCTACTTCGAATTGTAAAGGTGCTTTACCTTCAGAACTATCAAATACAGAACCGTCTTCTAACTTACCTGTATATTCAACTTTTACTTTATCTCCTTTCTTAACTTCAGTCATTTTAATATTTCCTCCTAAATAGGTTTATTATATTTTTTTTATTGTTTTTATAAAGTTATTGGTTTAATTATGAGAAGAATCTTCCCTCTGATACAAGCTAATACTGTCATCTTTACAAAAATATGTTTCTATTAACTTAAATCCTGGACAAAATTCTTGATAATCTCTAATTATCAAAATTCCATTTTCTGCAACATTAGGGGCAAATTTTTCCACTACTTGTGATACGTTTTTTGGTAAATTATCTTCTTCAACTTTTTTGAGAATCTCAGTTTTTAACTCTTGATTAAGTGTTTCTTTAAATTTATAATCATCCCAAAAATTGGTAAAAGCTTCTTTTGATTCTTCATCCATCTCGGTTTTTCCCAAATATTCTGTAACTATAGTGACTAAAGTATCATAATCTTCAGCATCTTCAACTAATCCCATAAATGTCTCAAATGTTTCAATTTTTTTATCTGTTGGAATTACAGTAATTCTTCCTTCTAATTCAGAAATTTGATCCTGATGTTTTTCTAGTATTGTTTCGGCTATGGAGTTTGTTAGAAAATCGTAATCAAACTTTAATTCTTCTGGTTTGTCTAAAAAAACAAGATCATATTCCCCTTGATTTTGATAAAAATCATTAGCAACAGCTGATTCTAAATTAAATGTTCTTGCATAATCAATATTTTTAAATCCTTTTAATTCCAGTTCTTTAAGTTCTATAAAATTGTTAGATCCACTCATTTTCCAGGAGCGATCAAATTTTAATTCTAAAGCTCTTATTGAACCTTTATAAGTTTCTAATTGGGCAGTTGTGTATAATCTTTCATTTCTGGGATGTTCTTTTTTGGGTTCATAAATATTTTCTGGAACAGCTAACAAAGTGTTAACTAAAGTCAAACCAACTGCTCTTTCCAATGCATCTGATGGTTCAAACACATTTTTGATTCCTCGCATAACACTACTATAATTAGATTTAAGTTCTAAAGGTTCAATTTGTGGAAATCCTGAGAAAGGAGTTATTTCTGGTATTTTTGGTTTAGGTTTAGTTTTAAGTTGTGTTCTACTTAACGGAGTAAATCCATTCCTAACTCCTTTTTTCTTCCTATTTTTATAACTTTTTTTCTTTCCCATTCTAATGTAACACCCTCGCAATATCTTTACTAATCCCCGCTTGTTCCATTAAATATTCAACATAAACTTTCTCAGCCCCCCTAATCCACGGAACATAGCGAAGTACTTCATCAGTTGATTGTCCTTTTCTTAAATCCCAGAACGTATCTGCACCAGCATTAAGCATGTTTCGGGTCATTCCACCTGGACCTCGGTTATAACAGCCCATAGTAAAGTCCCAAACATCTTCATCTGTCCATTCTTTATAATCGTTAGGCATTTGTCCTCTCTTTCTGAGAATTCTTTCTCCGTAATGGTCATGAATAAATCTTAAATAAAATGCCCCCATTTCAATATTTATTTTTGGATCATACAAATCTTTAGTTTTGAAAGTACTTCTTCCAGTTAATTCTACAAACTGATCTCCCATTATTTTAGCAACATATTTTCCTGTTCTAGGCATAATTTGCATTAATCCTCGTGCGCCAACATGAGATCTTGCTTTTAATTTACCATCACTTTCTTTAAGAATTAAAGAGAACATCATTTCCTTGGGGATGTCATATTTTTCTGCAGCAGTTTCAATTAAGTCATCATATTGGCTGGCTCTTTCAATCTTTTCAATCATTCGATGATAATCTCTACCAGATAATCTATCATAATGT
The DNA here is from genome assembly GCA_964594395.1 of uncultured Methanosarcinales archaeon. Taxonomy (GTDB): domain Archaea; phylum Nanobdellota; class Nanobdellia; order Woesearchaeales; family GW2011-AR9; genus CAZQLW01. The sequence goes on from CAZQLW010000049.1 coordinate 1,879, forward strand.
TTTTGTGCTTTTGGATGTAATTTTCGTTCTAATAATGATTGTCTTGCAAAAGTTTCTTCTAATTGTGTCCCTAATGTTTCAATATCTTCAAAGTTAATTGGTACAAAGTTTTCTTCAACAAGATGAGATAAGTCTATTTCTTCTTCACTAAATACTGGGTGTTTTACTTCTTCAATAATTGAGGTTTCATGTGCTGGTTCTAAAATAATTTCTGTAAAAGTTTCATTTACTGGTTCTTGGACTAATTCTCTGTCAACATATTCTACTCTTTGTTCGCTTGAGAAAGGAGTTCCCTGAGAATCAGAATTTCCTACGGCAGTAGTAATTGCTAAACTAGCAGTTCCAGCAAGCAATAAACTTGTTCCAAAGCCAAAACCATTTCCAGAAGTTTGTCGAGAATTATATTCATTTAGTCCACGATTAATTTCAGAAACAACAACTTTGTTCCATTTAACCATTCCAAAACCAGCTGCCGAATATAATGCTGTTTGGATTATTGGTGGTGCTTGAGTAGCTTCAACAAATTCATGAACGTTTGTTAAGTAACCTAAATTAGCAGCAGTTCTAAGCATGATTGGATCCGCAAACTTAGCAAAACTAGGTTGATGATAATTTAACCAACTTCCTGCTTGCTTTGTCCATTCAATGGCTTCTTTTAATTGTTGTTTTGTATCCATTTTTAATTAAAAAGAAAAATTAATCTTTACCAGATAATGCTCTAGTTAATCTTGCACCTTCTCTAGGTTTCATATTAGCAAGTGCACTTACTAAACTTCCATAATCACTACATCGACAATTATCTCCTTCAATTTCTTTCAATTTATAATCATCAGCAACACCATCAAACTGTGTTGCAACTAAATCAAGACAATCCGGACTACAATTAAAAGCAATTAAGACTTGGTCAATCCGTTTATTAATATCTGTAATCCTTTTATCTTTACTAAATAATTCTGGATTTTTATTATAATCTTCAACAACAAACTCAGCTTCCCGAACTAATGGTTTTAAAGTTTCATTAACATATTCTGGAACTGGATTACAAGCAACAACTCCAGTTAAAGCTAATCCCGCTAAAGTGTTTCGTATATATTTGATCATTTTATTATTACCTCGTTTAAATCTTATTATACTAGAATCAAGCCTATTTATAAATGTTTTGGTCATTTTATCACTTATTAGTGACCACATTAGAAACATTTAAATATATGATTCAAAATGAAGCAATTATGAGCTCAATTTATCAAAAATATCAAGATTTGAAATCACAAGCAAGGGATATATTATTTGGTTATCCAGACGTTATAATTTTTGGTGAGAATCATATTGATCCCACTCATAAAGACGAGCAGGCAAAAGCTATTATGCATTATAAACCAGAATTTGTTTTGTTAGAAGGATTAAATGACCTTAATTCTCAAGAAACAGAAAAATTAAACAAAATTTATTTTAAAATTACTTTAGAAGAATTAGCAGAACATTTTAATATTAATCTTAATGAAATTGGAATTACTTCAAATACGGTTCCTAATTTTAATCAATATCTTAAAAATTATGCTACCGAATTAGCTGAACATTTTGTTGCAAGTAATATTCATAATCCAGAAAAGGCAAAAGAAGCGGCAAATAAAAGTGTTTATTCAGGCACAGTTCCAGAAAACGTTGAACAACTAATTACCGCCCCATTATATAATTTCTCAAGTGCTTCTTACATGGCAATTATGAAATTATTTTCTGATGAAAATATGAATTATAAAGATTCTTTATCTTCTTCAGATGATGTTTGGAACTTGAAAAATTATTTAACTCAAATTGAACCAATCTTAAGAAGTAATTTCCCACACGAAGTAATGAGAGCATCAGCTTTAATTGGAACAAAGTTAGCTGGTTGTGATATTGATAAAGATAATCTTCCTAAAACCGATACCGAAAATGCTTCAACTCCAGAAGATTTAGTTTCTTCATTAACTAATTTGAGAGATTATGTTAATGATGTAAATGAAGAAAGAGAAAAAACTATGGCAACAAGAATTGTTGAATTTGCAAATCAAAGAAAAAAATCAGCTCCAGTAATTGCCGTTGTTGGTAGTACCCACATAAAAAGAAGTTCATTTATCCATCCAGGATTAAGATCTACAATGTTAAAATATCGGACCATCAAACAAAGATCCAAAATTCCTGAAAGTAAATCTTATGGTTATGCTTTAGATTTAATTCTTAAGAAATAATTTTACTTAATTTCTTCAATTCTTCACTAATAATCTTCCCACTAACTTTTCCACCTAACGCTTTCATACACTGGCCCATTAACGCTCCGAAAGGTGCATCTGGATTTTTAGAAACAATCTCCTTGATCACTTTATGAATATCTTCTGTAGCCAGAGATTCATACTTTTTCAAATCAAACTTACCTTTAATCATATCGATTAAAACATCTAAAACAATATCTTTATGGATTTTATCTTCATGCAAATACTTAAACAAATTTTGATAATTTTCATCAGTTAATTTAGTAGGATCCAATTCATATTTCTTTTTTATTTCAATCGGCATCGAAATTAAAGTGTCAACAATAAATGCTGGTTTAAATTTAGGATATTTTTTTACCAATTCTTCAAACAATTGATTATAATCAGATTTAGCAACATGGTTAGCCATATCTGAACCTAAACTAAATTTCTTTTGGTAACGTTGAGCTTTCTCTGAAATTAATTCCGGCAGTTCAACATCACTCAAATCGGGCCTGATTAAAGGGACATCTGTTTCCGGATACATTCTAGCAGCACCAGGAATTGGTCGCATATATTTACTGTTACCATCAGGCAAATCTTTTCTAACTTCTTTAGGTATTCCTGTAAATAATTCTTGAGCACGTTCATAAACAGCTTCTAAAGCCAGCCTGGCTTTATCTTCAAAATCTGCAACTAAAATAAACGCATCTTTGGGAGTACATTTAAGTTTCTTTTTAATCAACTTAACTTCTTTAATAGTAATACCATAATTTGGTAACTCGTCTGAATGAAACAAGCCAGAAACAGCAGCTTTAACCTTTGCTCTGCCAGCAAATTCTGTCCCTAGCCGATAATTTGGTTGCAATTCTCTGCCTACTAAACCATTAAAATTGTGCAGTTTCATCCCTAAAATTTTTCCACCGTCATCTTGCGTTTTTTTAACAATTTTTGAGGTACAATCTTGTAACAAAACAGTTAAATCAATAATTTTTAGTTCGTTAAGTCGAACATGACGAAGTTCAGTTTTAATTTTTAACAATTCAGACTGTCGTTTAATTTCTAGTTCAATAATGTTCGGAATCATCCGTAAATCTTGGACACCTTTAAATTCTACTCTCTCCCCACCTTTAATGGAAACGTTAACATCTTGCCGAATTGTTCCTAGACCCCGTTTCACTCCAGGTAATGATCTTAACAACATCCCTAACTTTTTAGAAACTTCTTGACATTGCTGAGGAGTTTTAATATCAGGAGCAGTACCAATTTCAATCAATGGAACACCTAACTTGTCTAAACGGTAAGTTTTTTCAGTTTCTGTTTCAGAAATAATTTTACAAGCGTCATCTTCTAATGAAATGTTATCGACCCTAACAACCCCTTCCGAAGTATCAATTTGTCCGCCACGAGAAATTAACGCTGTCCTTTGAAATCCGCTCGTATTTGAACCATCAACAACAGTTTTTCGCATTACTTGCACGATTGAAGAAACGTTAGCGTTAACAGTTTTACAAAACTGTAATGTTGTATAAAGTGCATCTTGATTAATTTCGTGCGGCGGTTCTGAATCTGTTTCAACTAAACAGGTAGTATCAGTATAACCTTGATAAATAAAAGTTTTATCACGTAACTGTTCTTGTTTAGCAGCAACATCTACTTTACCAGATTCTCCTGCAGCAGCTCTTAATTTCCTTTTCAATTCAAAATGTGGCTTATCATCTCTAAGTAAAGTTGGACAATTACAAAACAGTTTCTTTCCTTCTAATTGTTGATGAATTTCAATTCCACACTTCAAACCTACTTTTTTATAATCCATAATAATCAGAATAAGCTACGACTTTAAAAATGTTAACAATTTTTGGATGAATTAAGCTGCCCCAATAACAAGTAGCTATTTTACACATTTAATCTGTAAGCTGAGCATGGCGACAAACGCCATAATAAGCGAAGCGCAGAAGGCCGATTGTTCTGGTAGCTTAATTCAGACTAATTTTTATCCTAAAAATAAAAATAAAAATAAAAGATTAGGGGCACGCCCAATAGTCGAACCAACTAAGCCTCGTTGGCTTAATCCAAAAAGCTTCTCAAGTTTGCAACCCTCTGAACATGAAACTTAAAAGTTAAGGCTGCTCCATTCCTGGCCTGACCTGATTCCCAGTAAGCCCATCCCAAAGGACAAACCGTCAGCAAAGACATTTCGGACCAACAAAACAAAATTGACCCTTCCGTAGGCTTCAGCTCCGTGTAAAGTCCGTTCACGGTAACAACGCAGGACTAGCGCGCCAGCCTAGC
>CAZQLW010000050.1:0-6313 GCA_964594395.1 uncultured Methanosarcinales archaeon
AGCGAAGCGTAGGGAGAGTGCAACGTGGCAAGGGAGCGTAGCGACCGCAGAGTTTTCTTACTGCCGAAAAGCTAACTGGTGCCATAGTTTTTGCCAACGTTATCAATTTCTGCGTAGCAGTCTATATGTGCGTAGCACGGGGGGAGTTCTTGAGCCGAAGGCTCTTTTTAGTTAATGTAGTAGTTTTTAGTATTTAAGGGGGGAGTTCCGTTCATTCCAGAGAGCTTTAGCGATACTTCAAGAACAAGTAGTTAGGGGCGAGAAAACACTATTTTTAGTATCAATTTATTATCAATTAGTATCAGTCTTTTTTGATAGTATTTTGGTTTACAGAAGAGAAAGCTTTATAAATTACTATCAACTTACTATCAAAGATTATTAATAGTATCTGATAGAAATGGAAACAGACCAACTTTTAGAGGTAATTGAAAGCGGAGAAACGCAAGAAGTAGAGTTAAAGCAATCTTTCCATAGTTCGCAGGATTTTTCAAAGTTAATGGGTGGTTTTGCTAATACTCAAGGAGGAATGATTATTGTAGGTGTGAATTCAAAGAAGAACATACTTGGTGTAAAAGAGGATATTGACAAATTACAGCAAAAGATTTCAGCATCGGCACAAGCTGTTTCTCCTCCGCTGGTGCCAGATATTCAAGTTCATGACATTGGAGGGAAGAAAGTAGTTGCAATTGTAATTCAGAAAGCTATTGATAGTACATTTCATACTTTTCAAGGTGCTATTCATGTCAGAGTAGGAAGCACACTCAAAAAATTTGAAGGAAATCAATTAGTAGATTTTCTAAGAAGCAAACAAATCCTCTGTTTTGATGAGATTTCCAGTGATGCAGTTCTTGATGATTTAGATGTTGATAAAATCAAAGAATATCTTAAAACTCGCAATCAAGAGGACTTTCTAAAAAAGAATTCAGTTGAAAATTTTCTTTTAAGTTCAAAATTGGCTACAAAAAATGGAAATCTGAAAATAAAGAATGCCACCACATTATTTTTTGCGAAAGAACCTGAAAAGTTTTCCCCACAGATTGAGATCAAACTTGCTCAATTTGATGGAACAGAGCCAGTTAAGATTATTTCTCATCAGCTGATTCAATCCGATCCTGTAAGTTCAATAGAAAAATCTCTCTCGTTCGTCAAAAAGAATCTTTCTAAAAGCATACAAATTACTGATAAACCAAGAAGGCAGGAAAAATTTGAATACCCTCTAGAAGTTATCAGGGAAGCGATTGTAAATGCAGTTGCTCACAGAGATTATTTTAGCAAAGATTCCATACAAATTTATATTTTTAGTAATAGAATTGAAGTAACAAGCCCTGGTTCTTTGCCGACTGGTCTACCAAAAGAATTATTTGGGACGCTTTCAGTTAGAAGAAATCCAATAATTTACCGCTTGTTACGAGATTATGGCTATGTAGAAGGTTTAGGTTCTGGAGTTCCGCGTATGATTAATGCCATGCGAGATCATGGATTGAAAGATCCAGAATTTGGAATTTATGAGAGGTTTTTCCGCATAGTATTGTTCAATGAAGAAGGAAAACAGAAACCAATTGAAGAATACGCAGACTTAAATGAACGCCAAAAGAAATGTATTGAATTTTTGAAGAAACATAAGTCAATAAAAACGAAGAAATATGAGGAACTGAATAATACTTCTTTTGGAACAGCTATTGCTGACATTAATGAATTATTAAAATTCAAATATATTAAAAAAGTAGGCTCTTACAGAGGAGCTTATTACGTGCTTAGTAAGGAGAAGAAATAAACATGGAAGTTAAACAAGTCATAGACAAAAAATCAGAATATTGGAAAAAGAAACTTATTGATTTGTCTAAAAGGAATAATCTTGTTTCTTATCGTTTTACAAAATCCAAATCTCTACAAATAAAAGAACCAAACTTCAAACAAATTATAGAAGATTTAAACCACGAGAAGAATGTTAATATTCTCAAAAAAGAAAATGGTAAAGCAAAAGAAAGACTTTGGTTATGCACAGAAGAAGAGGATACTGTTGATAAAAAGCTGACTAACTTATATCTCAAAACAAAAGAGAATTTTCAGGAATTAGGTCTAAACACTTGTTTTGTTAGTATTGGAATGTTAAAATACAAAGAAGCTCCTCAATCAGATTTATTTGTTCAAGCACCAATCTTTCTTTTCCCTATCACTTTAAACAGACTTTCTTCTACCTCAAAAGAAAAACATCGTTTTGAATTAGTTTCTGGTTCAGAGGATTTACAAGTTAATCCTGCTCTTGTTGAAAAGTTGTCTCACGATTTTGATATTCAATTACCTGAAGTTAAAGAACAATCTATTGAAGAATATTTGAATGAAGTAAAGAAAATAATTTCGGGAATGAGTTCTTGGAAAATTACAAAAGAAATCTACTTAGATATATTTTCATATCAAAAGTACATTATGTATAAGGACTTGTCAGCTCACAAGAAATTATTGGAAGAAAGTCCTCTTGTTAAAGCATTTGTGGGTGATAGAAGCGCTCTTCAAGATCAAATAGCTGAATCTCAGAGAGAAGAATTTAATGATGCTCAAGATATTGACGTTCTTCCTGCAGATTCATCCCAAAAATTAGCTATTGAACTAGCAAAAGCAGGAGTTACATTTGTTTTACAAGGCCCACCCGGAACTGGAAAGAGTCAGACAATTTCTAACATCATAGCTGCTTTGTTGGAGAAAAAGAAAAAAGTATTGTTTGTTAGTCAGAAAATGGCGGCTTTGAATGTGGTGCATAAAAGGCTTAATGAAGTTGGACTTGGCAGATACTGTTTAAATCTTCATAATTATCGTGGTAATAAGAAAGAGATAATTAGACAACTAATAACAGAACTTGAAACATCACCAAAGATAAAAGAATCAGCTAAAAGATATTCTTTTGCAAGTTATTTAGATACACAAAAAGATCTTAATGAATTTTATGGGTTTCTCTGCGAAAAACATAAGCCAAGAAACCTCTCCATATATGACATAAGAGGGGAACTTGCTAAATTGCATGATGTTGAGGTAATTGATAAAAATCTTTCAGAAGCCATTTCATCTGATGAGGGAAAATTCTCTAAATTGTTCTCAAAAATAAAAAATCTTGATATTGTTATTGAAAAAGTTCCATTTCCAACTACTAACGTCTATTTCAATTTTGAGAAATCAAAAAATACAACTCTGGCGAGAAATCGGTTTAAGTCAGCACTTAACAAAACCCATGATCTACTGAAAGAGTTAATCAAATTTATTGAAGATTCTGCAGATAAAGCCAAAATTAAGATAGAAAGTCTTGAAGAATTGAAAGAATTTTGCAAAAAACACAATGAAGCACAAGAATTGAAAAACACACCTAAATTTTTTGTTACTAAGGATTTTGATGATATTAACAAAACAATCAGTGATTTTTATGATAATCTTTCAGAACTTAGAGAAGTGGAGGAAGAGATTTTAGATAGCGTAAACAAGAAATTTCTGGATAAAGATACTGATAAACAAGAGAGGATATTCAAAGAAACTTCTCTCTTTGGAAGAATGTTGAGTAAGGAATATAAGAAAGCAAAGGAAGAATTACAAGAGTTTTCTAAAGATGGCATCAATCATAAAGAGTGGTTAAAACTATTTGAGGAAAAGAAAAAATATGATAATAGAGCGAAAATTCATGAAGCCAGAAAAAAGAAAAACGCAAAAATCTTATCACAGTTAGGTGATACTGACTCTCTGAAAAATGTTGAGAAATTTAAAAATAAAGCAAAAGATTTTTCTAAAACTTTTGATGAAGCCAAAAAGATTAAAGCAAAAGATGCAATTAAGATTGTTGAATTTTGGCTAAAGGAAAAAAGTAAATTAGATTCTTTTCAAGAGCTTCTTAAGTCTTTTGATGAGCTAGATAGTTACTTTACTGAAAATAGGTTTAAAGAAATTTCGGAGATTGATAATCTAAAAAGCGAACTTCGTCATTTACTAGATGACCTCAACCATTTAGATGATGTCTTGATCTTCAAAGAGGAATATAACTCTTTAAGTGATGAAGTGAAGAAATTTATTGATGACTATTTTGAACAAAAATTAGTATCAAAACTAAGTTTATCTTTCTTAAAATCATATTATCTGCAACTTCTGGAAGAGACATTAAAGCAAAACAATATTTCTTCTCCTAAAAACAAAACAGAACAATTTAGAGATCAAGATTTTGAAGTAAGGGATATAAAAAGATTCAAGATTATGGATTCTATTGAGAGTGAACAGCCAGAACATAATTATAAAAGTCATGGGATGAATGAGGTTTCAATACTAAAAAGAGAAAATGAGAAAAAAAGAAGATTAAAACCGATTAGAAATTTGCTTGAAGATATTTCTAATTTAGTATTTACATTAAAACCATGTTTCATGATGAGCCCTCTTTCAGTTAGCCAGTACATTAATCCGAAAGTAACAAAGTTTGATGTCGTTATATTTGATGAAGCTTCTCAAATAATGCCAGAAGATGCAGTCCCATGTTTGATAAGAGCAAAACAAGCAATAGTAGTGGGTGATACTCAACAACTACCACCAACTTCTTTCTTTATGAGTGGAAGAGATGATGATTTTGTAGAGGAAGAAATTGAAGATTTAGAGAGTTTCCTGAGTGAATGTAGCACTAGATTCCGAAGCAAGCCTCTTCTATGGCATTATAGAAGCCGAAATGAGCATCTTATAGCATTTTCAAATAGATTTTTTTATGAACACAGATTAATAACATTCCCTAACTCAAAAATCAAAGATGATTCCGGATTAGATTTTAACTATGTTAAGACTGGAGTTTATGACAGAGGAAAATCACGTAAAAATAGAGTTGAAGCAAGAGAATTAGTAAAATCATATAAAGTAATTAAGAAAAAATTTCCTGATAAATCAGTAGGGATAATTGCTTTTAGTATAGCACAAGAAAATGCAATTAGAGAAGAATTTAGAATTGCTGGAATAAACATTGAAGAATCTATTGATCCGCATACTGAAGAATTATTTATTAAAAATTTGGAGACAGTACAGGGAGATGAAAGAGATATTATCTTAATTAGTGTAGGTTATGGCAAAGATTCTTCTGGTAAATTTAGCTATAATTTTGGTCCGCTAAATAAGGAAGGTGGATACAAAAGATTAAATGTTGCTGTAACAAGATCAAGATTTAAAACAATTGTCTTTTCTTCAATTCTTCCAGAAGAATTAGACGAGGATAAAATTAATGTTGATGGAGTAAGATATTTGAAATATTATTTAGATTATGCTAAAAATAAAGATTTTAACAAATTTTTACAAACTTCTGAAGGAATTGATTTTGACTCTTCTTTTGAAGAATCCGTTTATGATGCACTAGTAAATGCTGGATTTTCTGTAAGTACGCAAGTTGGATGTTCTGGCTATAAGGTTGATTTAGCAATAAAACATCCAAAGAAACCCGGAGAGTATATTTTGGGTGTTGAATGTGATGGGGCTCAATATCATTCTTCAAGATTTGCGAGAGATAGAGATAAAGTGAGACAATTTATTTTAGAAAATCTTGGTTGGAATATTCATAGAATTTGGTCAGATGACTGGTTAAACAATAGGGAATACGAGCTTACAAAGATTAAGGAAAGAGTAGAAGCTTTGCTAAAATCAAAAAAAATAGGTTCTAAAGAGAAAAAGAAATTTGAGAAGGTTGAAGATGTTGAGGACTTTAAAGAAATCTCTTTGAAAGAAAAATACGAAACTTATGAAGTGGCTGAATTGTCTCAGCGAAGAATTGATTACAACGAGTTAGAATATCACTCTGATTTAATAAAAAAGAGAATGTTTCAAGTGTTGGAAGTTGAAGCTCCAATTGATGTGGAGTTGTTGTTTAAGAGGGTTCTTGCTTCTATTGGAATTCAGAAGCTTGGAAAAAGAATTACTGAAGAATTTATGTATCTTCTAAGAGACCTTAAAAGTGAGTATAGTAACATCTATATTTATGATAGAACCGTTTCCATTGACAAAATTGACTCTTATTGTTCTGCAAGAATTTCCACTGAGAAACAAAGACCATTTACACTAATTCCAAAGGAGGAAGTTGCTGGAGCAATTGTTGACATATTAAAAAATACTTTCAGTGCCACGAAAGATACACTCATTGCAGATATCGCCAGAGGTATTTATCACAATAATCGGACAGGCAATAAAATAAATTCAAAGATTGATGAGGCTGTGAAACACTTACTCAAAAAGAAAGTAATAAGACAAGAAAATAGTAAGTTATTGTTGGAAAAATGACTTACAAATTCTCACCATCAAGCTTAAGTTTATTGAAAGA
>CAZQLW010000051.1:0-5610 GCA_964594395.1 uncultured Methanosarcinales archaeon
TGCAAAAAACGAGTTAAAGCCAACACTGAATTATCAAAAGTTTGATGTTGATAAATTAAGTGTTATGCTTTTGGGAGACGAACATATCGGTTCAAGATATTATGATAAAGATATGCATAAAGAAGTTTTGGAACATTGTTTTGAAAACAAGATTCCAATCATCTTGATGGGTGACCAATTAGAAACTGCTACTAGAGATTCTGTTGGGTCAGGAGTCTATGAACAAGAAGAAATTCTTGAACAACAACTTGATCACTTTATGCATCTTTACAAACCGTTAGCAGAAAATGGATTAATTCTTGGCTTACATCCTGGCAACCATGAGAATCGTGTCTATGATAAAGCGGGATTAAACCTTTCCAAAATTATGGCGAAACAGTTAGATGTTCCGTACTTTGGTTGGGGAAAAATGCATTATTTCTTGGTTGGTAAACAGGGTTATACCCTTTACACTACGCATGGAGCTTCTGGCGCAAGAATGCCCCACACTAAAATCAAAGGGGTAATTGATCTTGCCAATTTAGCAGATGCAGAAATATATGCTATGGGTCACTTGCATCAATTGAGTCATCATGTGAAGAATTTCTACTCTGCAGATTTGAGAAATAAAAAAGTTATCGAAGCGCAGAAACATTTCATTCTTACTGGTTCTTACTTGAGCCACTGGGGAAGTTATGCACATATGAAATCTATGGAACCAATGCGGAAAGGCAGTCCCATATTGAAACTAAACGGAGAAAAACATGAAATTCGGGTGAGTTTATGAATAAAAAAAACCAACATTTAATTGAACGATTAACTGAAGGGGTAACTCACTGTTTAGCTAAAAGAAATTATCAGGGAGATGGTTATGATAAATCAGGAAATTTGGTACATTATTGTACTTTCTTTAATGTTAGTAACCAATACCAACCAGTAGATTGCGGTTTTAGGGGAGGGGCATTAGAAATTATTGTTGGTAATAAGAGGGAATTAAATCATCACTTTATTCCTTTTTACGAGTGCTGTAACATAAAAAAAAGAAGGAGGTGGCCATTATGAACGAATACAAATCTTTGCAAGAAGTTGTTGATGAATTTCATTACCTTAACGTTCCAGTAAAAACCGAACTTGGGGAGATGGATGTATCTTTTGATTATGAAGAGTTTACAACTTATCTTTTCAGTGAAGAGAAAGGTTGCCAATATTTTCCTGATGGCAAAGTGTACATTTTCTCTGCTGAAAAATATCTGAAGGAAGACCATTAGAAAATGGCAAGAAAAAAGAAATGGATGCAATGGTACGACTACTTGTCTCCTGCAGAAGAAGGCAAGAGAAAAAAACGGGTGAAGAAAAATGACCAACAGGAAAAATAAACATGATAAAGCGGTGGATGAACTTGAACTTTTGGTTAAGGACCAATATCAAATTGTGATGAAGAATGTAATCTATCGTATGCCCCCTTCCCGAAATGAAGCTGGTGAATTAGATTTGGTGGGAATCAACGGGGACTGCTGGGACATCTATGAAGTTAAATCAAACGATGGTTATGATAAAGCTGTTCAACAAATGGAACGTGCTTATTTATTGCTTGGTGATTGTGCTCAGATTCAGACTTTTTATTATTCGGGCAAGGAGAAAAAAATTGTACCTATCCATTATAATAAAAATTAAATTAAGAAAATGGCTAATCCTAAAAAGAAGAAAGAGGACAAAGAAGAAGATTTAGATGATTTAATTATTGAGGAAGATGAGGGTATGTCAGAAGAGGAAGCAGAAGAATTTATCAAAGGCATAACCACAAAATTGTATGTCCAGGGACAACTTATTGAGACTCAAAATAGAATTATTGAAAAGTATGAAAAACAAATTAAACAGTTATCTCAACCCTCTTCTTCATTAAAAATCGCTTTGAGTCAGGAAGAAACTTCCTATTCAGATATTGGCGGTTTAGATTCAGTTTTAGAAAAAATCAAACATTTTGAATATGGAATAGATTGCCCTTACGCTTATTCTTCTTACGGAATAGATCCACCGAAAGGATTGTTAATGTATGGTCCACCCGGTACTGGAAAAACAATGATTGCTAAAGCGATGTCTAACGAACTCGGCTGTTGGTTTTTAGAATTACCTTTAAGTTTGATTATTAGTAAATATGTGGGGGAAGCTGAACAAAATTTAGAAGCCGCAATCAATTCTGCCAGAAAGAAATATCATCAAACTGATCGGAAAGTAATGTTGTTTGTTGATGAAGCAGAACAAATGTTCCGTAAAAAAGGAAGCCATAATGGTCATGAAGTAGTTGATCGTTGTGTAAACGTCTGGCTAAGAACAATGGACGGTATGGGCAGTAATGAGGGACTAATCTTTGTTGCCGCTACAAATTACTTAGAGAAAATTGATGACGCTTTATTACGGGCAGGCAGATTTGATTATATTGTAGAAATTCCAAAACCAAATCTTGTTGGGGTGGAAGATATTTTTTTAAAACAGATGAGAATGAAAGAAAAGAAAGCGAATAGAGAAATTTATTCTCTTACTAATTTAGAAGGTTTATCAGAAATGATGTACGCTTGTCGAATGAGCGGTGCAGATATTGCTAATGTTTTGCAACAAGCATCATTTAATCAAATTCAATATTTCATGCAATCTTCTGCTTCTGGCAAGCCAATGACTAAAGATGAACTTTTGATTCGTGATCAAGATTTGATTAAAGTAATTAGTTTGTATGATCGAGTTAAAGAAGAGAAGAAGTTTGTTGGGTTTAATGTGTGATTTACCTTTCCGCTAAAAAACATTATATTTCTGCGTTATAATAAAAATATTCATCAGTAAGTTTATATCTTTCTTTTGCTATTAACTATCTATTAGATAGAATTATAATAAAATAGAGGGAAAAGGGGTGGTAATACTAATCACTTCTTTTGCAGTTAAGAAAAAAGTTATTATAAAAATCAGTGCTTATGTGTAATTGCCCATGGAGTAAACATCGTAGGATTGGGCGGTTCGACCTGAACGTAGTGAAGTTGAGAGGCCGAATGGGCCCCACATAAGCACGCTCGAAGAGTTTTATAATAACTTTGAAGAAAGTGAGAATGAGTTAGAAAGGAGAAACAAGTTTCTCCCCCTAACAAAACCTCGCTAAAGGTTAAGTTGTTGAAAACATAATTAATATTTAAAATTTATGGAAAAATGGATAAAACAAAACTAAACCAGGGATTGAAAAAACAGATTGAAATTCGTGCTTGGATTAGAAGAAGTTCTCCACTTTATCCTAAATTCAAATCTTCACATCGAAAACATCTTTCATCATAAACAATGATTATCAAGTTTGTTTAAAAGTTTTTAATCATTTTCCATGGTTCCTAAACTAAAAAACAAGACTCAAAAAAACTCTGAAAATAAAGAAAGCTTAGATGGAATAATCTTAGAATCATTATGGGCTTTATCAAGAACTCTTCCTGAAAATCCGCATCCTAAACTTTTACAAATTTTAGATTATGTGGTAAGGCATCCGCCAGAGGAAGGTTATGGTTATTATTTTGGTTCTATCAGTAAGTTAGCAATTGAACTTTCAGATTACGAACGATTAAAAAAAGATTTTGCAGAAAGTGTTGATTGGGCTTATAGTATTTTCTTATCTTGGGTTCATGATACTGATGAGTCTAAAATCAATTATGATTCACAATCTTTAGTTAATGATATTAGTTCTTCATTAGAAGGAATAAAGAAAGCGGTAACTTTGCAAAGTAATTCTGAGGAAGTTCAATCATTTTTGACTGAAATTAATGGACTTTTAAAAGATCCACTTTTCCCTCCCCAATTTTTTCATTTGGGTGAGATTGCAACAGAAACTGCTTACCTCTACAGAAGTTGTGTGGTTGAAAAAGGTAATAAAAAACATTATCAATTGTGGGAACAATTTCGCAGAAAGTTTGTCATGGGAACTTATCCAGAAGTGGTTTCTGCTTTAGCTAAATTGCCTAGTCATGTTACTCCTGCTTTAACAGATTTTCTTTCTAATGCTATTAATAATATTAATAATTCTGAACAGTTAAAAGGATTGATGAGAACCATTTCTGAACATTATCATCTTTTCAATAATAAAGAAATTAACGTTTTTTTAGAGGATATTAATAAACAATACCCTGCAACTTCCGAAATGGCGGTTGAACAACTTAATCATAGGATGCAATTTCGTGCAACTGAGAAAGAACTTCTTGCTCGCGAGATGGAAGAAACTAGTGAAAGAATTTATCTTATGGAATTGGAAAATCCTGAACCTTACATTAGGAAAAGGGAACATGATATTACTGTTAGTCTAGGTAAAGAAAAAGCAGATGAATTTAAAACTAATGTTAAAATATTTGAAAACGTTGGGATTGGTAGTTTAACCACTTTTATGAACCTTTACTGGAAATTTTTACAAAAAAATCTTTCTAAAGAAGATGAACGGCATTTTGGTTCAATGTTAAGAAGTTTAAGTGTTTATTCAAGAAGGAAAAATGAAAATGAAACAATACTTAATGAGATCTTAGATAAAGGCCCTACAAAAATTAATTCATCATTAAAGAAAAAATTAAACTTAGAATACGATACTGAGATTACCCATGTTTGGGATTTGAGACCTTTACAAGCAAACCTTTATTCAACCTATCACGCTTTTGCTAATTATCAAGATGTTGTTGACCGAAAGTTTGATAATAAGAAATATACACAATTCTTAGATTTTTTAATTGAAAAAAATTATTTAGAAGAAGATTTGTTAATTGTTGCCGGCGGTTGTGGGTTAGCTAGAAAAGAAAGTTTGTTAGTGAAAGAATTAAGAGAAAATAGATCTCATAACGCTGAATTAATGTTAATAGATAAAAATGAACAAGTAACAGATCTAGCTTTATTACATTGTATTAAAGAAGGACTTTACACTTTACCAGACCTTCCACCGGTACTTAATATTGATTTAACAAAAATTTCTCCTGCCCATTTCAAAGAATTCCGTGATTTAATTGATCAGCAAATTATCTTGACTAAATTTGGTGGCACCCCTTTTAATCAGCCAAACATGTGGGAAATGTACGCTCGAGAAAGAGACATATTTGCAATTCGAGAATTTGGTCCTTACTATGACCAGAACATATTTACAAGATTTTCTGCAAAAATAAAAAGTTTAATGGTTGAAGAGAGATGGATGATTAAAGCCAGGAAAGATGCTAATAAGCCAGATTTATTAATCACGGAAGGAGATTCACGAAAAGATTTAAGTTATTATTGTCAACCTTCTTCAATTGAATTTTTAAATAAAGGTATTGCTGATGGTTATCAAATTTATCCTGATGATTTGTTAGAAACTGACCCCTTAATTATTATTGATGATACTGAACAGAAAATGAAATCATTTTATTTAATTCGAGAAGATCATCATCTAAATAAGAATATTCATAATAACGCTCAAGCTGTATTAGTAATTGATTCCGGAACATTAGATGAAGATAAATTTAATGCAATGATGGTTAATATTGGATGGAAAAATGATTACTTTTATCATGGTGATTCTGTGATTGCTGTTAGTAAAGTTGCTAAACCAGTAAGACCCTATTTGGGATTGAGACACTTTATTTCAGAAAGTAACCA
>CAZQLW010000052.1:0-5584 GCA_964594395.1 uncultured Methanosarcinales archaeon
CTAAACTTAACATTTCTGTTTTTGATGTTTTTAAAGAATCATAACTTATTGCAAAATTGTTTGGGAAACTAAATTGTACATCTGAAACTCCAGAAATAGTTTTCAGTTCATTAGAGATTAAAGGAGCATGCCCTGGACAGGGGATATCCACTTTTATGTCTAATGTAGCATCTCCAATTATCAAATTTCCTGGGTCTGCTAAACTAACATTTGCTAATAATGGAAAGATTAAGAAAAAAAGAATTAAATTTATTCCAATAGTTGACCCGTACATTATTGATAAATAACTTTTTTTTCTTTTAATTCCGTTCCAAGAAAGCATTCTTTTTCTTTTAAGGTAAAATACAGATGATAAAGTTGCAAAACCAACTGAAACGCCAATTAAAGCATGAAAAATATATCTGCTCATTAATAATGGCTTGAAGAATTGCATTAATACAGTTGCTCCTAAAACTGAAGCAATGATGAATAAAATACAGCCAGTATGGGGGATTAATCCGTACATTAATCCTTGCCAGAAACTATTGGTTTCTTTTTTAGGTTGTGTTGAACAGCAGCTCGGGTGATTTTCTTTTTCCATTTTATTGTACCTCAAATCCAGATTTTATAATAATTTCTTTTATTTTTTCTTCAGTTATTTTTTTTTCATTAAAAGAAACCGTAACTGTTCCTATCTTAAAGTCTATTTTGCTTTTTATTTCTTTTTCTTCTAAAGCATCTGTAATCAACATTTCACAGCTTTTACAATGCATATTTTTTACGTTTAATGTTATTTCTTTCATTTTGTTTTATACCTCACGTAAATCTAAAAACTCCCGCTTCTAAATCAGAAGTTTTAATAATTACATTTCCTTCTTTAATTTCATGTTTGAGATGACTTGGCCAACAACCTGAACCTTTATTTTCTGTTCCCAATCCTAGAATTGAGAATTTTAATCCACATCTGTTACAAACTAATTGGTTACCTTCTTGATGATAACCTTTTTCACCGCTACAAACATCACAAGCATCAAAAGCAGTTCTGACTTTACCATCAATTCCTTTAACTATAAAATAAGTTACTTCTGTTCCTTTAGCGTTATGGGTGAATTTTTGCATTTGATTTGTTACTGAGTTTATAGGTATTGATACTATATCTTCGCCCGCAACCATAGCGCCTGTTGTTTCATTATCACTTGAACAGCCCATAATAAAAATTGCTGTTATCAAAATTAGTCCTATAACCATTATTGTTTTCTTCATTGTACTTTTATTAGAATTGTAACAGCTTATAAAAGAAGTAGTGAAACTAGTTTCAAGGGGTTAAAAAGAAGACATTTTTGGTTTTTCATTTAGTAACTACTTTTAAAAGACAACCAACCCAAAACATTTATATAGTCATAATATTCTCAATACAATTGTGAATTAAAAATGAATGAATATGAAAATAAAAGTTATACTGCAAAACAAATGGAAGAAGAAGTAATGACTTTTCGAACTTCAATGGCCGAGTTTGGGAACTGTTTTGCTTCTACTTTAGGCGGAGCAGGGATAGGATATTTAGCAGATTTAGCTGTTTGTTATATCACCAAAGAGCCTAGTTACATGGGGATAGGTACAGTTACGGGAACTATAGTTGGAGCTTTTACCAGTTTATTTCGTGAACCAATTGGAAATTTTATGGATGAGCAAAGAATTGAAAAAGAAGTTTCTCAAATCAAATTGGAAGATAAATTAGATTAATTATAAATATTTTTTAAATTTATTATTCTACTTCAGAATAATAACATTACTCATTCCTCTTCTTTTACGTTCAATTAGAGATTTTCCTTCTAACCGATCAAGAATTCGAGTAACTTTAACTTTACTTAATTTAGTTTCATTAACAAGTGAACTTTGAAACACTGAACCCTCTTCTCTGAAAATGAGGTCCATAATTTTTCTCTCTTCATCATCAAGATTTTCTAATTTTTTATGTTTTTCTTCTTCAGAAATTTCCTTTTTAGATTTTTGAATGATGGTTTCATCTTTCATCAGAAAAATCATAAACAAACCTGCTAAAACAAGTAAACCCATCAAACCATAACTAATAATTTCTTGGGTAAAAAGAGTTACGTGCATTGGACATGCTGTTCCATGACTACAAGAAGTGTTAACTATTGTTTTTAGAGCATAATTGAAAGACATCACTACTAAAAAGAAAATTAATGTAATTCCTAATACTAAATATCCAACATGTTTATTTCTCATTAAGATGTTAAAACTAGGCCTGTATTATATATTTTGCGGTCTTGTGTAAGTTTATCCTAAATAAAATCCTAACAATTGCATTCGATATAAAGCAAACCCTAGCCAAAGCATAAGTATCAAGTACCACAAGCCAAAGAATTTGTTTAATGGAAACCAACTTGACATCCAGTGTTCTGCTTTATCGTGCCACTTACCTTTACTCCAAACAAGAACATTATAAGTAAGGCAATCTAAAAGAAATAAATACCACAATATTCTTTCTCCATATATCATAGTAAGAAAGAAAAATAAAGAATTATATAAATTTAATCGTTATCTACTCGAGGAGCGAGAATAAAACTTAATGCCAACCTATCAATAATCTTATATTCTAATTTTAAAGGATAATCGGTATTGAAGTTTAGATAAGCTCGATCAGCTAACTTACTTCCACTAATCATCTTTTTCAGATATTCTAAAGAAAATTTAGCTTTAAACTTATCTTCGGAATCAGTTTTGATTAGTGTATGCTCATTAGGTTTAATTTCAATCAAAGCTTTACTTAAATCACCTTCAGCTTTAACTAATAATTGACTTTTATCACCTAAAAATGTTACTGATTCTGCCACTACAGAAACGTCTTCCACTGCTTCAGTTAACATATTAGAATTAAGTTCTACTTTAATTGGGAATGTTAATTCCGGAACTTTTTGTTCCTTTTCTTCAATGTCTAATGTAGGTAACGAGAATGATCGAGTAGTATTACTTTTCAGTTCAATTCGAAGTTTATTATCTTCAGTAGTTTCTAAAGTAAGTACATCGTCACTTTTTGCTCGTTTAAGAATTTGTTTAAGGTTATTAAGATTGATTGCGATTTCTTCTTCCTCTTTAATTTCACACTGAGTGAAACAACTGCTCAACATTTTAAAAATTACCATGGCTACGTTAGCAGGATCCATGGCTACCATCTCTAGGCCATTATTATTAACTTTAAATTTTGCTTCTGTAACTAATTCTGAGATTATTGAGATACTATCTTTGAAATATTTAGGTTCAGCTAAGACTAATTTCATTTTAATTCACCCTCCAAAATCTTGATGCTTAATTTGTTTATAAAATTTGTTGTCTTGGAGTGGTAGTTTGAGAAAAGTTTAAAAAGGGGTCGTCCTCAAATGCAAAAATGGCATATAATTATGATAATTTAGGATTTTGTCTTGGCGACGTTGTAGATTTTGACCCTTATCGAGGCAGAGGGGACGCTAACCCTAGTACCAGAAAACAAACTCATACAATTTTAAGAAAAAGAAAAATATTTTATTCTTATATAGAACAAAGTAAAGAGATTCGCGGTAATGGTAAAAAGTTCAATTCCTCAAAAATAGGTAAAGACAAAAATGATACTTCTTTTAATTATCAAAAAGATGATTTGATGAAATTAATAAAAAAAAGTAGTACTCCTCTCAGAAGAAGAGGAATTAGAAGAATAGAAGATTATACTGACGGAAGCGGATTGATTAATAGGGAAATGTTTATTGATGCTATTGAACGTTTTGGCGATGTAACTGTTTTACTTAATTATTGTAACGAAAATAAACCTATTTTAGAATAATCCTTTTTCCATCTTTCATTTGATGAAGTTTTTTATCTGCATAACCCATTTCTTTAGCTAACTCTATAATGTATTTTCCTTTTTCGTGACTTCCATGAGAAGGAATAATATGTTTAGGTTTAACTAATTCAATCAAATCGCGATGATCTTCTCTGGCAGCATGTCCAGACATATGGATATCTCTAAAAATTCTAGCGCCTTTTGCACGAATAGCTCGTTCCAATTTGTCCCTATTATCTTTATTTAATTCTACGGGGATAACTGAACAACTAAAAATAACTACATCTCCACTAGAAAATTTGAAAGGTAATTCCCCTCTAGCCAATCTTGAAAGGACAGCTTTTGGTTCACCTTGATGGCCAGTACAAACAATAAGGTATTTTTCTTTACCCTCTTTCGTAATTTTTCTAAGAATTTTCTCTCTTTTATCGTTATATTTAATTAATTGAATATCCTTTTGAAAATCGATAATTCCAATATTTTCACCGGCAGAAACATATTTTGATAAACTTCTACCTAAAAAAACTATTTTTCTGTTAAGTTTTTTACCCATTTCAATAATACTTTTTAACCTTGCTAAATGCGAAGAGAAAGTGGTTACAAGCATAGCTTTACTTTCAGCATGGACTCCCAGCATAACATCTTTCAACATTTCTTTTGCTACTGATTCAGAAGGCATTTTTTTATGTTCGTGTGCATACAAAGATTCTACTATCAATAAAGACACTCCTTCTTTGCCGATTTCTTCCAACCGGGCAAAGTTTGGTTTTTTACCCAGAGTAGGTTGACGATCAAATTTATAATCGTTAGCGTAAACAACTTTTCCGTAAGGTGTATGTAAAACAATCATTGACGCTTGCGGAATGGAATGAGTCATATTTACTAATTCTACAGAAATTTTATCTGATAATTTGTATTTGGAATTTAAATTTAAAGCAATTAATTCATTAGGGATTTTTATTCTTTCATCTCTAAAAATACTTTTCAAAACTTCTGCGGTATAAGGTGTACAAATTACTGGCGCTTTAGGAAAAATTGCTGCCGCAAAAGGAATTGCGCCAATATGGTCTAAATGGCCATGACTAGGAACAATCGCAATAACTTTGCTTTTCCAATCTTTGATTAAACTATAATCTGGAACTGCGTTTACGTCTAATAATTCGTTGTAATGCATCGCAGAAATGTCTTCGTCTTCAGTATGACGAATATAGTTTTCCATATTTAATCCCATGTCTAGGATTACAACTTCATCATCTATTTTAATCGCGGTAGAGTTTCCTCCAGTTTCTGAATAACCACCGATTGTACATATTTCTATTGGCATATGGTTAAGAAAGAATTAATGGTTTAAAAAATGTACTGTTTTATTGTAATAATTGTGCTAAACCATAAAATGTCCCTATTGTTCCAAGCGCTACAGAACTTGATTGATAAGTTTGGTAACACCATTTGCGATAAACTGCTTCTCTTTTTGTTTTCATACCTGTAATCAAAGGTTTTCCAGCGTTGCTATCTTTATGTAATTGGTATAATCCATAAATTGGTAATCATTGTTTCCAATCTGGTTTTTCTATTTTTTTTTCTAAATTTTCCATCTTAGAAATAAAATGTGTGGGTGGCAGGGATTTCGAAAAAGCTGCACTTTTTCTAATTCATTAAGCACAACTTAATACTCGAACCTGCGTAAGCACTAAGCTAATGGATAACTTACGAATGATATTTTCATCGCACTCAGATTGAGCACTCAACACTCAAATGCCTTGAGTC
>CAZQLW010000053.1:0-5321 GCA_964594395.1 uncultured Methanosarcinales archaeon
AAGAACAGTTGTATCAACATTGTAACCAGATAAAATAACTTCCATTTTACACACCTCGTTTTTATTAATTATTATTTAACCATTCTTTAAATACATTTACCTCTTCCTAAATAACAATCAAAGTATCTTCTTCCTAGAACAATAATAGTTTTAAATAACCCTATCCATAAATAACAACATGATAATAGGTGTTACTGGTAATTACGCTTCTGGAAAGGATGAAGTTGCAAAAACATTACAGAAAATGGGCTTTTTCCATGTTTCCTTTTCAGATCTTTTAAGGGAAGAGTTAAAGAAAAAGAAAGAAAAAATTACTCGTGATAATTTGATTAAAATTGGTAATGATTTGAGAACACAGTTCGGCTCGAGAATTCTTGCCAGGTTAGCATTAGAAAAGGTTGAATATGGAGAAAATTTTGTTTTCACTTCTATCAGAAATCCGGGTGAAGTTGAACTACTGCAGGCTAGACCAGATTTTGTGATGGTAAATGTTACTGCACCCGATAAAGTTAGGTTACAAAGGATAATTAAAAGAAATAGGGAAAGTGATCCTAAAACTATTCAGGAACTGAGAAAAAAGGAAGCACAAGAAAATGGTCATGATTCAAATTCTCAACAGTTACAAACAGTTGCCAAAATGGCAAAAATTAATCTCAGTAATGATTCAACAGTAGAACAGTTGGACTTAAAAGTTAAAAAATTAGTTGCAGATTGGATTTTTAAGTTACAAGAACCGAAAATGTCTTGGGACTATTATTTTATGAACATTGCTGATTCTGTAAAAATGCGAACAAGTTGCATGTCACCACGTAAAGGAGCAGTAATTGTTAGAAATAAACAAATCATTTCCGGTGGGTATAACGGTACTGCTAAAGGAACAAAACATTGTAATCATGACGGATGTGAAAGGTGTAAGTTAAGACATCTGGGAAAATTAAAGTCAGGAGATTATTCAGTAATTTGTACCTGTGCTCATGCTGAAGAAAATGCTATTGTTCAAGCTGCTTACAATGGCGTTTCAACTAAAGATGCTTCCATGTACACCACATTTACACCTTGTAACGTTTGTGCAAGGATGATTATTAATGCGGGAATAAAAGAAGTAATTGCTAAAGTGGCTTATCCAGACAATGTTGGCACTAGGTTGTTAAAAGAAGCCGGTGTAAAGTTAAGAGTTTTGGATTGAAAATGATTTTTAACTTCACTATTTTTCCAACACCAGTTCAATAATATCTTCGTCTTCTAACGTATGGTTAAATCCAACCTGTTGATTAGCAAATTTGCTGCTTCTTCCAGTGACTCGAGCAAATTTAAATCTCTTAACTAAAGTAGTATGAACCTTTTCAACAAAATCTTTTACTGTTGCACATTTTTCTAAAACTAAAGGAAGTTCAGTATTTTTCGGATAAATTCTCATCAAGTTTGAGATTTTCCAAATTTCTTCTTTAAGCATATTCAGGCCAAGATTGTTAATCACTGAAATTCCTATAACTGTATTTCTAGGAAAATGTTCTTTCAATTTCAAAAGATTTTTTTCAGCGTTAATAGTGTCAACTTTATTACCCACAATTAACATTTCTTGATTTATTCTAGCTTTAACTAGCTCTGTCCGAATTTTTAAAACTTCAGAGATATCTTTACTTAAATCGTGCATCAAGATTATTCCATCAGCTTGTTTCACTATACCAATAAGTCGTTTACCACCACCAATATCGTCAACAGCACCAGGTAAAAGTCCGGGAAGATCAACTATTTGAATCTCTGCACCATTAATTTTTACAATTGCTGGTAATGGTTTTAAAGTTGTAAATTCGTAATTGGCAATTTTTGTTTGCATCCCTGAAAGTTTATTTACTAATGAACTTTTTCCTACACTAGGGCAACCTACCAGGACAAACTGTTTAACTCCCTGCTTTTTTACTCCTAGCCAATCTTGATGTTTAACATTAGCAACAGTTTTAGTTTTCTTAACTTCATCAGTTAACCATTGCTTAATTTTTCCGTAGTGTCCAGTATTAAAACCTGGTAATTCTTCCCTAATTTTTTCAATCTCGTTAAGTTTTGCTTTTCCTTCCTTATTTTTTATTCGTTTTTTAATAAGTTGCATTTGAACAATGTGTGGCAGTGCCATATTGATCACCTTTAACAGTATATTTTCTAGAATGCCGTTTTTTGTGCTAATTATAGCTTATAAAAACAAATCAAAATATACGACATAGCTTTGTGTCTAAGAATTAGTTTTTCATGCAGCTGAATTACTTTTAAGAACACTCCACAACCTAGTTAAAACAATTTCTCCGTTAACTTCGTTCTGATTGCAAGTTTTCATTATAGGTTCTAAAATGGATGTTCAGATATAAACATTTCCTCTTTTTTTTGTTCAATCGACAGATTTAAGTAAAATAAGATAAATTCAATAAAAAAAAGATAGGATGAAATATAAAAATTTTACTTTAGACCAATTTCAAGAGGACGCAATTAAAGCTATTCAAAATAATGATTCTGTGGTAGTCTCTGCTCCGACAGGAAGTGGGAAAACTTTAATTGCTGAATATATTATTGACGCAAATAAAGATAATAAAAGAAAAATAATTTATACTGCTCCAATTAAAGCATTATCAAACCAAAAATATCGTGATTTTTCAAAAGAGTATGGCGAAGATAAAGTAGGCTTAATGACCGGTGATATTGTTATTAACCCTACTGCAAAAATTCTCATCATGACAACTGAAATTTATCGAAATATGGTGATCGGTGATGATCCGGAAGTTAAAGATATTGCTTACGTAATTTTTGACGAGATTCATTACATTAACGATATTGAACGTGGTTATGTCTGGGAAGAGTCTATCATTTATAGTAACGAAAAAGTACGGTTTTTATGTTTATCAGCAACAATTCCTAACGCAGAAGAGTTTAGTCAATGGATTGAAGCTATTAAACATCATACTGTTAAAACTGTAGTGGCAACTCATCGAAACGTTCCATTAAAACAGTTTTTTTATGATACTGAATTAGGAATTACATCTTTAAACAAAATTAGGGACGCTAAAGATATCCCTCATTATCGTCAGGTTGTAAGAAGGAAAGGGAAACGGAAAAGGCCCAGAATGCCTGCTCCTAACCATGTTGAACTTGTTAAACAACTTGGTGAAGATAAAATGCCCTGTCTTTTTTTTCATTTTTCTCGACATGCATGTCAAAAAAATGCTCAGGAATTAGCTAAACAAACTTTATTTAACCGTAACAATAAGATTGTTGAGTTTGTCAACGAAAAGTTAAGGGATGCTCCGAGTGAAATTAACAGGTTATTATCAACAAAAGCATTAAAAGAAACTTTACCACAAGGAATAGCTTTCCATCATGCTGGTTTACTTCCCATTTTGAAAGAAATAGTTGAAGAATTGTTTACCAAAGGTTGGTTGAAAGTACTTTACGTAACAGAAACTTTTGCAGTAGGTATTAACATGCCTGCAAAAACTGTTTGTTTTGATGCTTTAAGAAAATATGATGGGATTTCTTTCAGAAACTTAAATACTAAAGAATTTTTTCAAATTGCTGGTCGAGCAGGGAGAAGAGGAATAGACGAAGTTGGTTATGTTGTTGTTATGATTTATCGGCCGAAATTTAAATATAATGAAGTTAAAGCGATAACTACTAAAGATGTTGAACCTATTCATTCTCAGTTTAAACTTTCAGTTAATACTGTTTTAAACTTGATTGGTCGACATTCTGCAGAAGAGATTGAACATATTTTACGGTTAAGTTTTTACTCTTACCAAAAGTTTGGTAATGATTATGATAAAGTTCCTACAAAGGTTTTGTTAGCAAGGTATAACAGTATTGTTAGAAAACTTAACAAGTACGAATTTATTGTTGATAATAAACTTACTGCAAAGGGTAAATTTTCTGCCAGGATTTACGCTGACGAAATTACGATGGGCCAAATTTTTGCTACTGATTTTGTTAAAAGTTTGGATGAGTACCAGATTTTGTTAACTATCGCTGCATTGGTTTATGAACATCGTGAAATGAACATTTTCAAAACGACTTATTTGGATAATGGATATAACAAATTAAAAAATCTACTTTCTAAAAATGAATATCTCTCTCGGGAAAAGAAATTTTTAAATTTGAAATTGGTCACCACATTAGTAAGTCCTGTTTATAATGGGAAAACTTTTTTTGACGTTTTAAATTTAACAAATTTGTTAGAAGGCGATATAATTAGATTTTATGCTCAAATACTTGACAGGATTGGCCAGATAAAAAAAGCTGCTACTAGTTCAGAATTGATTACACATTTAGAAAATTGTCAGGGCCTGATTGAAAAAGTTCTGGAAGGCATCTGGTTAGTTTAGAATTAGTTTTTTATCCTTTTGGCATAAAATGTTCTTACAGTTAATGGAGAGTTTTTACTTTTGAATTCAAAATGTTTTTCAATTTTAAATTTATTGCCTAATAATTTTTTGATATCCTCATCTGAAAAGAATGTTATGTAGTGACCTTTTTTATTGATGGTCCAGTTTCTTTTTTTTGGATGTTTTAAAAGTTTTTGATTAGCTTTACCGTGACTAATTCCATGAATATAAAAGTATCCTCCAATTTTTAAATTATTAAGAAGATTCTTCTTATATCTGTTCCAAAAAGATTTTCTAATATGGTGTAAACAGCCACAATCAATAACAACATCAAACTTTTTTTTTGATTTGTAATTTAGGGCACTTGAAACTTCAAATTTTGGATTGACTTTTTCAGCTTTGGCATTTTTCTTACAAATTTTTATTGCAGGTTTTGCAAAATCAATACCTGTTGAACTCAAACCTTTCTTTTGAAAAAATATTGTGTTTTTACCATTACCGCATCCAATGTCAAGCAAAGATCCAGAAACTTTTTTTGATTTTAAATATTTATAAAAATCTTTAATGGACTTATCAACTTCATTAGTTTTGTATGATTGATGTTTTTCTTTGCTCCAACTTTTTCCCATATATTTTTTTTCAAGAAAATCTTTATTCATCTGAATAACTAAAATTCTTCGTTATATAATACTTTTGTTAAATACGTAATTTGATTAGCAATATATAAAAAATTTTCTGAAATTTTTAGGATATTGCGGAGAATATTTTTTCTCCACAATATTTATAAATCAGTTACTTGTATTCTATGTATATTGCCCCTGTGGCTCAGCGGTAGAGCGTTGCATTGGTATGATTAATTTCCGAAGATGCAGAGATCCCGAGTTCAAACAGTTCTTTCGCGAACTGGGAGCGAAAAGCGGCGTAATCTCGCGTTGCTCGTTTAGCCCCCTGCGAAAAACT
>CAZQLW010000054.1:0-5234 GCA_964594395.1 uncultured Methanosarcinales archaeon
TCCGAATTAACCGAAGTGCTTTAAGTCCGAAGGACATTAAAGCATTTGGGTGAAGAGGAAGCTGGCTACGAGTGAGGGTGACAATTTGCGACAGCGACTTACAGAAGCGGATTTTTCGGAATTGACATCCACTTGCGACATCCCATACCCGAACGGAGTGGACAGCTGGAACGAAACCGGTTAATTCGTGTTAAATCCTACCGACTACGAAGTGGGAGGTACAAGGTTTAAGTTCCGAAGGAACATTAAACCGCAGAGTAAAATTTAAGTTTACATCAATCACCCGAAGGGTTCATACTTTTTAGGACTCTCTCACGTTTTACATAGGTTTTATACATCAAGGGCAATCTCTACTTTCAGTTTTTACATTTAGTTTATTTCGGCACAGAGTTTTTTAGTTTTTTAATTTTAGGGGGCGTTTTGGTTCGTTCAATTTATAAATGAATAATGTTTAATTAATAATTAGAATGTCAAAAAGAGGACAGATAACAGTTTTTATAATTTTAGGTATAGTGGTGTTATTTCTATTTGCAGGTCTCTTGTTTGTTGTTAAAAGTGTAACTAAAGAAAAAGTGGAAGCCGAGCAGGAGGCGATGGTTGAAGCATATGAATTTAATTCAATACAGATGTTTATTGACCATTGTTTGGAAAGGACTTCGAATGAAGGAATGAGATTTGTCAGTTTTCGTGGGGGTTATTATCAGGTTCCTGAACCTGCTGAAGATCAGATTTTTGTAAGGATCCCGTATTATTTTGATGTTGGACAGAAACGTTTTCCGACTAAGGAAAATATAGCTCGCCAAATTGAACTTTATGTTGAAAACAAAATGAAAAACTGCCTGAATGATTTTGTTGTATTCAAAAATCAGGGTTTTAGTTTTGTAGAAGAAGAGATGGAAGCCAATGTTCAACTTGGCACGAGTGTTGTTTTTGAATTAGATTATCCACTTCAGACACAGAAAGGAGAATCAATTAAACAATTTCAGCATTTTTCTTATAGGTTGCCTGTTAATTTTGAGCATATTTACAATATTGTTGATCAGACTGTTTTTGAACAAGAAAGAAATGCTAATTTTGTTCCTCTCGGTCATCTTTCTGTTGCTTCGCAGGAAAATAAGTTTACGTTTGAGGTAAGTTATCTCGATAATGACGTTGTAGTATATTCTTACATTTTTGACCAATATCCAATAGATAGAGAAGAATACGTTTTTGTCTTTGCGAATCGTTATGATTGGTCAGAACTTGCAGTAACTGAAGAATTAGATTATGCTCAGGAAATAGAGGATCAACGCTGTTTAGTTGGAGATCTCTGTTCTTACAATATGAATCTCTACAACGATCCATTTAGATTCGAAGATTATACTGAATTGTTTGATATTTCTGCTAATGGAAATATTGAATTTATCCCACAACAGAAAGATGTTGGAACACATAATATTTTAGTAAGAGTAAGTGATTCTGCTGGAAATGAAAAGTTTGTTTCTTTTGCTTTAGAGATTGAATCTTTGGCGGAAAGACCAGAAATAAAAGCAATTGAAAATCAGATAGCTGTAGTAGGTGAGGAGTTTACATATCAAGTAGGGTTAGAATCGGCATTAGAAGAGGTTGTTTATTCTGATGATACAGATTTATTTGATATTGATCAAGCAGGATTAATAACATTCACACCAACAGCAGAACAAGTTGGTTTTTATATTATTGAAATAACTACTCAAAAAGGTGAACTTACCTATACTGAATGGATGTATTTAACTATTGAAAATGCGCAAAATGAAGAATAAATTATTATTTGTTGTAATGCTTATACTTTTGGCTAGTTTTGTCTCTGCACAATGTCCTCCTGACTGTCCTCCAGACCAGCAACAAGGCTATTCTTATGACCAATTCCAACAAGAGTATGCAAGTGATCCGGCATTAGCCGCTCAAAATTACCCGGATTATTACATGCGACATATAGGAGATAATCCAGACGAAGTTGCTAACAACCCACAGGCGTATGAAAATGCAGTTAGACAAGATGTCAAATACATTAATCAAAATAGAGATGCATTTTTAAGCTATGCAAAAACTAAAGGAGTAACATTTGCTTCTATTGAAGGCGACTTCAAGAGTTTTGACACTGGAACAGGTAGAATTGAGACAAAGAGTTTACCAGGGCAAGAACCAACCTCTTTTTCTTTTAGTGACATTAAAATTTTTGAAAGCAATGGGGGAACGAACTTTAAAGTTAATAAGGAAGGTGAATTAGTTTACGACCAGCCAGATCGTGGCGCCATAAGGCCAGTTACCATAAGAGGGATAGTTGAAGAAAAGAGCGGAGAGGTTTTTCTAAGTAAAGGAAAATATTCTGTTGGAGATGAAGGGATAAACATAGAATTAGTAGGCAACAATAGAGGGAAACTTGTCAAGGGGTGCCAAAATTTCGGCGATAATAATTGTGGTTTTATTGAAGTGGAAGCCGTAAGTTCTCCTGTTAAATTACCAACTGGAATCCTAGTGAAAGGTAAGGCATTTATTACAGACAGATACTCGTCAGATTTGCTAACCAATTCTGAATATATGACTAATCAAGGGAGTTCTATTCAAGTAAGTAAACGAACTAGAATTACACAATGGAGCAATGGTTGTGAAAGAACCATGCATAGTTGTATTAACGAACCACCAACAGGTTTGCCACAATGGGAAAAGGGAAATCTTGTTGTTCATGCAACTGATGGAAATCTGGTTAGGGTAGATACCAAAGACGGAGTATATAAGAATGTTATTGTAAAGCAAATAGATGAAATTGATCCGAGAGTTCTAGTGGGAGAAATAGATGGAGTAAAAGCTTATGTTACTAAAGCAGGAGTTTATGTTTTTGAGGATGGACAATGGCTTTCGGATAGAATTTCAAAGTTAAGAGAACACCCTAATTTTGTAAGTGCTCAGGAAGAAGTAAAAGAATTACCAGACCAGAATACAAAAGTAGATTTAAGAATAGCCAAGCAAGACGGTTCAAAGTCAAGAATTGTTTTTAGCAAGGAAAAACCAATCTCTCAAGGCAAATTAGCAGGATTACAAACAAACGTAGGTCATGTTTTTGAAGAAGAAGGAAAACGTTATCCCTGGGTTGTATATCAAGGAGAGCCATCTGTCAATACGAAAGGAAAAGCAACCGAAGGTTTAGCAGAGAGCGTCGCAAAATTAGCAACTGCTAAAAAGGGAGAGGAATTGAGACTGGTTTTTGAGGCAATCAATACGCTGGAAAAATATGAAGTTCATGCTATTATGGATGGAGCAGAAACCATTGATAAAGAAGGATTAAAGCAAATCCTCGATAAATACGAGCCTGATAGAAACGAGTTTATAACACGTAATGAAAGACTGGCGGAAAAAATGTCTGTTCTTACTAAGCACAATATTGATACACCGGCAGCAATTGAATTGCAGGGTGAATTATTATCTGAGATGGATTCTATTAGGGATTCTGATATTATCACAAGAGTACTAAGTCTTACTTCTGGAAGAGAAAAATTGCAGGAGGAAGTTATCAAAAAGACAGAAGAAATCAATGATCCGGGAAATGCTTTACGCCATGTAGAATCAGATAACTTAAGAAGGATGATCATTGAAAAAGCAAAAACTGTGAATGCTGATTATAGTAGTCAATTCTTCGGTAAAAGTGGCAGTGCATTTCCTATTCAAAACTATCTAATGGAATTGGAAAAATTGGATCCCGAATTACAAGAATTAGCAATGAATAATCTTGATTTAAAGAGTGGGATTTTTATAGATTCTTCACATAAAGGAGAAGCATTAAGGAGAGTTTTAGAATTTCATAAAGATAAACCTGAACAGATGAAAGCATTGCTCGATAGAATGCCAATGCGTGAGGATATGGGCTTTAATCCAGTTGGTTTTAGTACAATTTACTTTAACGAAGAATTCCAACAAAAAACGAAGGATATGGATTTTGCCAATAAATATTCAATTGCTTATACTGCTCAACGATATTTAGATCAAAGGGGAACATGGCTTCCTGATGATAGATCAAAAGCCATTGACTTGATTATACAACAAAGAGCACGTTTTTCTAATCATGTTGTTTTAGATGAAAATACTTATTACATTCCTGTTACACACGAAGAACATTGGTTCAAAAATGGTGAAATGGTACAATTAGCTAGAGATTCTGGAGTTAAACAAATGGCTGATCAGAATATGAAAGGAGCAGAAGCAAAAGGAAAATTTCTTGATTCTGTGAAAGGAAGTAAGGATAAAGGAAAAACAACAGTTCATTTTAATGGACATGGTGGTCCTAATCATCAATGGCTTTCCAAAGGACAGGCAGGTGTTGAAACTTCCGACCAGATGAGAAGACCAGAAGCGATAAGTTATGTTGAATTTGGAGATGCTCTTGCTGAAAGAGGAAATTTGGGAGAAGTTACTGTTATGATTGATTCTTGTTATAGTAAAGATTTCACTGATAACTTATATCATTATCTTCATAGTGTTAAAGGTGTAAGAGATATGCCAACTGTTATTACTGAAACTAATCGAGGTCAAGTTGGTTGGATAAATACATTTGGTCCAGCTCTTGAAAGAGTTCATCAAAAAGGTCAACCACTTACAGGAGCAGATATTTTAAGAGTTGAATCTGAAACTTTCTTTCAACAGGATTTAACCGTCACTATGCCTGTTACTAGTGAGGAAGAAGCCAAGTTTTCTAAGCCAGAAACGCCAGGAGTTGTTGATTTAGGCTCCACAGTTGACGAAGGAGCGGCAGAACCCCCACGAAAACCTAAAGGAGAATCATCAGAAGAGAGACCTGCAGAGTTACCACCTACAGTTATAGAGATTGCACAGAATGAGCAAGATATGGAAGAATTGTTAGCAGTAAGTTAAACCAAAACGCCCCCTATTTTTAATTTTTGTTTAGTGTTTTTTAGTAGAGAGTGCCGAAATAGTTTTTGTTTATAGTATTAGTTTTAGAGATTGCCCCTATTTTTACTTTTACATTCATTTAAAAGAAGAGAGTTTACATCATAGTGAGAGAGTCCGTTTTTGTCGTCTTAAAAACTTAAATTTTATTGGATTTAACATCCGAATTAACCGAAGTGCTTTAAGTCCGAAGGACATTAAAGCATTTGGGTGAAGAGGAAGCTGGCTACGAGTGAGGGTGACAATTTGCGACAGCGACTTACAGAAGCGGATTTTTCGGAATTGACATCCACTTGCGACATCCCATACCCGAA
>CAZQLW010000055.1:0-5222 GCA_964594395.1 uncultured Methanosarcinales archaeon
ATTTAAATGAATATGTAAAAAGAAAACAAGGTAAATCAGTAACTAAATAAAACTTATTTTCATAACTTTATTTAAATAACTTGTTAAAAATAGCTCTGGAATAATTATATAAAGATAACAATTGAATGAATAATAAAATACAAAATGAAAATTTTAATGCTAATTGATCAAAAGTACCCTACCGAACATGTGTTCCTTGAAGAAGTATATTCAAAAATCTTCCGGAAAAAAGGTCATGAAATAGTTTGGACTATGAAATCAGAAGAGACTAATAATAAACAAATAAAGATTGAATCTTGGAACGAGAATAAAGTTTATCTTTTACCATCAACTAATAATTTTTTGTTAGATTATTTCCGGCTAGTAAAAGATTTGAAAAAGTTAAAAAGAAAGATAAAAAAAGAAAAGTTTGACTTGATTTATGTTCGTAATGATCCGATTATGGGCATTTTTGCACACATGCTTGCTAAAAAGTTAAAAATTCCTTTTGTTTTTCAATTGTCACATTTAAAGTCGGAAGAAACAATTTATTTTGCTAAAAAAAGGATTTATGGTAGCAAATTAAAAAATTTTATTTTAGGTTGGGTTAGTAAGAAATTGACTGATTTGTCGTTAAAAAATGCTGATTTGGTTTTTCCGATAAGTGAACGAATGAAAACATATTTGATCAGAAAAGGATTAAATCAAAATAAAATTTATTCTTTGCCTTTAGGTGCTGATTCTAATATTAAAGTTAATAAACATGAAGTTGAAAAAATCAGGCAAAAGTATGGTTTGAAGAATGGTTATACTTTAGTTTATCTTGGAACATTGATTAAAACAAGAGATCCTTTATTTTTATTTAAAATTGTGGAAGAACTTCGGAAAGAATTACCCTCAATAAAACTATTAGTTGTGGGAGAGGGAAAAGTTAAGCAAGATATGTTAGATTATAAAAGTTATGTTAAAAAAAATAATTTAGAAAAGGAGATCATTTTTACTGGAAAAGTTCCCCGTTGGCAAGTGCCTAATTTTCTTACTGTTGCAGATGTTGGCATTTCACAGTTTCCTCCTGTACCGATACTAAAAATGAATTCTCCGATAAAGTTAATGGAATACATGAATTTGGGTTTGCCAGTTATTGCTAATAATTATAATTCTGAACAAAAAAGAATTATCTTTGAATCGGGGGGAGGATTTTGTGTTGATTATAAAGTTGAATATTTTTGTCAAGCAATTAAAAAACTAGTCGGAAATAGAGAGTTACGGTTAAAAATGGGCCAGAAAGCACAAAATTATATCCGTAAAGAAAGAAATTATCAAAAATTAGCCGATAAAGCAGAAAAAAGGATGTTATCTTTAATAAACAATGGGGGCTATAAATCTTTATAAAACTATAATCATGAACTTAGATACAATTAATAAAAATGAAAAAAAGATTACTTAAACTGATTGAATGTAAGAAGTGTCAGCAAGACTTTAAATTGCATATCTTTAAGGAGGAAAATAATGAAATTAAAGATGGTCTTTTAGTTTGTCCTCAATGTAATAATTACTATTCTATTGTTAACTTTATTCCTCGAATTTTGCCTAAAAAGTTTTATTATAATTCTAAATTCGAATTGTTTTATCAGCAACAAATTAAAAAAATTGTAAAAAATTATCGGTATGAAGAGGATAAAGATTTACTTAAAAATCTTAAACAGGATAATATCAAGTTTTTTGGTCATGAATGGGTTCATTTTGATCGGCACGGGTTTGATGATCATGTTTATAACGAGAAGTTTGAAAAACAGATTTTTCATGAAAAAACGTTGTTAAAGAGTAAAAGTCTGAAGAATAAACTTGTCCTTGATGCTGGTTGTGGTAATGGTCGTTACACTTATCAAGCTTTACGTTGCGGTGCTGAAGTTGTTGGTTTTGATTTAGGGCCTGGAGTTGAATCTGCTTATCATAATACGGCTCAATTTCCAAAAGCGCACATTATTCAAGCAGACATTTTTAACCTTCCTTTCAAGAAAGAAGTTTTTGATGTCGTTTTTACTATTGGCGTTATTCACCATACCGGTAATTCAAAAAGAGCATTTTATTCACTCTTACCTCAATTAAAACTTGACGGGACTTTAGCAGTAACTTGTTACCATAAAGGTAATTGCATTTGGGAATTTAATGATTGGTGGATACGCTTGATTACGACAAAGATGTCTATCCCAAAATTAATGAAGTTGTCAAAGTTTCTAGCAAATAGTTGCAAATTTTTTGGCCTGGCGATAGAGAAACCAGTAAATCTTTTGTTTAGGTGGGAACCGAACGTTTCTATCATGTATGATTGGTATAGTGCACCAATCGCTAACCACCATACTTATCCAGAAGTTTATTCTTGGTGTAAACGCTTCGGGGTTAATGTTACTGAAGATTTACGTTGGGAAAAACGTGAATGGATCAGAAACATTCGGTGGGTACGAAAATATGTTGCTCCTGACTGGGCAATTACAATCAAAGGTACAAAAACAAACGAGAAAGTTGTTCGACTTCGTCCAAAACATCTTTATGATAAGAAGAAGGTTGCTTGGGACGATTGAACAATAACGAATAAAGGTTCATAAATACTTTAATAAGAATAATGAAATTTCTTTAAGATGTGCGGGATTTGCGGTTTTAATTGGGAAGATAAAGAGTTAGTTAGAAAAATGTCCACTTTACTTAGCCATCGCGGTCCTGACGGTAGTGGACATTATGTTAATGAAAATGTTTCTTTTGGACACCGGAGGTTAAGTATTATTGACCTTTCTAATGCTGGTCGGCAACCAATGTCTAATGAAGATGGAACAGTTTGGATAACTTTCAATGGTGAAATTTTTAACTTTTTAGAATTACGGGCAGAATTGGAGAATAAAGGTCATCATTTCAACTCAAACACTGATACAGAAGTAGTTATTCACGGTTATGAACAATGGGGAGATAAAGTTGTTGAAAAACTTAACGGACAGTTTGCTTTTGCTGTTTGGGACGAAAATAAAAAACAGTTGTTCCTAGCTAGAGATCGATTAGGAATAAAACCGCTCTTTTATTATTGGAATGGAGATAAGTTTATTTTTGCTTCTGAATTGAAATCGATTTTACAGTCTGATTTTAAAAAAACAGTTAACCATCACTCTTTAAACCATTATTTAACTTTTGGTTTTACTCCTTCAGAATATTCTATTTTTAACAATATTTACAAACTTAAACCTGGTCACACTTTAACTTTAAAAAATCAAGCAAACGCAATTATTGTTAAACCTTATTGGGACGTTTCTTTTAAGAATAGGTCTAAGAATGGTTCTAACGAAAAA
Source organism: uncultured Methanosarcinales archaeon (assembly GCA_964594395.1). Taxonomy (GTDB): domain Archaea; phylum Nanobdellota; class Nanobdellia; order Woesearchaeales; family GW2011-AR9; genus CAZQLW01. The sequence continues at coordinate 3,315 of CAZQLW010000055.1, forward strand.
AAGAAAGTTATTTCTTTAACAAAAAAACATTTATTTGAATCTGTAGAAAAGAGACTTATCGCTGATGTTCCAGTGGGTGCTTTTTTATCAGGCGGAATAGATAGTAGTGCAATAGTAGCAGCAATGAAAAAGTGTAAAGATGATCTAAAAACATTTTCAATAGGGTTTGATTATAAAGAATTTAACGAAACTGATGATGCTAAACTTATCGCTGATAAACTTAACACTGACCATTATGAAAAATTTTTTTCAGCAGAAGATGTTTTTAAATTAATTCCGAAATTAGCTTATCATTATGACGACCCCTTAGCGGATTATTCAATGTTACCAACTTATTTTGTTTCACAAATTGCTCGGAAACATGTTGCTGTTTGTTTAGGCGGTGATGGTGGTGACGAGCTTTTCGGTGGTTATGATTGGTACACCCAGTTTAACATTTTAGCTAAACAAAAACATTTCCCTTCACCCGCTAGAGCACTAATAAAGAACATTTTAGAAAAACAAACTAAAAGTCATTTAACAAACAGACTTTCTAACTTAATTTCAAAAAAAGAAATTCCGGATTATTTGTTGTACGGAAAATTAAGGGCTTTACTTAATGATAAAGATTTACTTCGTTTCGGAATAAATAAAAATGTTTTAAACACATATCAACAATTCTTTTCTTGGAAAAATCAATTTAATAATTTAATGTATAGTGATTTGAAATTGTACCTCCCTGAACAGATATTAACCAAAGTTGATCGGGCTTCAATGGCTCATTCTTTAGAAGTTAGAGTGCCGTTCTTGGACCATCAGTTTGTAGATTTTGCGGGGACGGTTCCGTTTAATATGAAAATTAGGAACCAAGAAAAGAAGTATATCTTAAAGAAATCACTAAAAGGCATTCTGCCGAAAAGTACGATTTATAAGAAAAAGCGTGGTTTCGGCGTACCTTTAAAAAATTATTTTAGGAAAGAACTAAAAGGTTTTGTTGAAGAGAAAATTTTAAATGAAAAATCAGAGATTCTCCAGCTTGATAAAAAATACTTACAAAAAATTATCCAAACCCATCAAAGTAAAAGAAGGGATTATTCTCATTTCTTGTGGTTATTGATAATGTTAAAAGAATGGGAACAAAAATGGATTTGAAACCAAACATTAATAAAATGAAACCAATAATAAATATTATGGGCAAAAGAAAAACTAATGTATTAATAATAAATTCTCCTTTAAGACTTAGAAAGAAAATCCCTCTTTTTGAATTTGGTCAAGAACCTTTAGCCGTGATGTATTTAGCGGGAGTTCTTATCTCTAACGGGATAAAAACTCATCTTAAAGATTATGAAGTTGAAAAGTATGATCTAAATGATTTGTTGAGGTTAATAATAAAACATAAAATTGAAATTGTAGGGATTGGTTGTACTTGTGCATCATTTAATTCTGCTCAAAAGATAATTTGTCAACTTAAAAAAAGGATGCCCAATCTTAAAATAGTTTTGGGTGGAAAACATCCTTCTTCTCAGCCTAAAAGAACTTTAATGGAATCTAAAGCAGACATAATTATGGTTGATGAATCAGAATACAACTTTTTAAATCTCATAGAAACAATTTCGAAAAAAGAATCTATTGATTCCGTCCCCAACATATATTATTTTAATCATGAGGGGGAATTTTGTTTCACGGAAAGAAAGATTCCTTTATTTGATTTAAATCAAGTTCCTTTCCCCCCTAGAAATATCTTTAAACACAATAAATACAAATCTTATTACAATTTTAAGAGATATTGTAACCTTCTATCTTCTCGGGGCTGTCCTTATAGTTGCACTTATTGTTACAATAGTAAAAATAAAAATAAAAGGATTAGGTTTAGAAGTGCGGAGAACATTTTCCAAGAGATTAAACAGATTATTGATCATTATGGGATAA
>CAZQLW010000056.1:0-5042 GCA_964594395.1 uncultured Methanosarcinales archaeon
ATATTCCTGTCTTAGCTTGGGGGCCAGGATTTGACAGATTAATCTTAGACAATTACAATATCACAGATATTCGAGATTTATACAAAAACGATTTAAAACAATTAAGAGAAATGAGGGCTTGGTTAAAATGAAAGTACACGCATTAAGATTAAACCCTGGAATGGATTTAAAAGTTGAGTTGAATAGTTTTACTAAAGAGAATAATCTTTCTGCTGGTTTTATTATTAGTTGTGCAGGAAGTTTAAATGAAGCAAATTTAAGATTAGCAGATGAGAATATTATCAGAAAATTTGAAGAAAAATTTGAGATTGTTTCTTTAGTTGGAACATTATCTCAAGATGGCCCGCATTTACATATTTCATTATCAAACAAAGATAGTAAAGTGGTGGGCGGTCATCTTAAGGAGGGTTGTGTAGTTAATACCACTGCAGAAATAGTTATTGGAAATGAAGAATCATTAACATTTAATCGTGAACATGATGAACAAACAGGATTCAAAGAATTAAAAATTAAACAAAATTTATGAAATGAAAATGGTTAATGTAAAAGAAATAGCAAACTTCCTTAATGAGGAATTGAAAATCAACGAATTTGAAGACGATGCTAATAATGGTTTGCAAATGGAAAACTCAGGAGATATCAAGAAAGTTGGTTTTGCTGTTGATGCTAGTTTAGAAACATTTCAAAAAGCAACTGCTGCTAATTGTCAAATATTAGTAACACATCATGGAATGACTTATCGTGGCTTAACACATCTTAGTGGACACCATTATTCAAGAATCAAGTTTTTAATTGATAATAATATTGCTGTTTATTGTGCACATTTACCTTTGGATGCTCATCCAACTTATGGTAATAATATTAAGATTGCAAATCTGTTAAAATTAATAAAAATTAAACCTTTTGGCGAACACCATAATCAACCAATTGGTTATTCTGGAGATTTTTCAGGAACTTTAGAAGATGTAAAAAAAATCTTAGAAAAAAATGGAATGCAAACTAGAAGTTTAGATTTTGGTAAAAAAGAAATAAAAACTATAGCAATTGTTTCTGGCGGCGCAGCAGATAATACTCTGGAAGCAGTTCAAAAAAATGTTGATCTTTACATTACGGGGGAATCTTCACAATGGTTACATCATTTTGCCAAAGAAAATAATATTAACGTTATCTTTGGCGGGCATTACGAAACAGAAGTTTTTGGAGTGAAAGCTTTAATGCCATTAATTAAAGAGAAGTTTAATTTGGAAGTAGAATTTATTGATCTTCCAACATTAGTATGATAAAATAAATGAGGATAAAGATTATATGCCAACCATAAACGTAAGCAAGAAAGTATTTGAAAAGTTTGTTGGGAAAGAACTTCCCCTAGAAGAACTTAAAGATCGAATTAGTATGTTAGGAACAGATCTGGAAGGGATTGAGGGAGACGAAATTGAAGTGGAAATATTTCCTAACCGGCCAGACATGTTATCTGTACAAGGTTTTGCTAGAGCATTTTCTTCGTTTATTGGTGTGAAGACCGGGTTAAGGCATTATGATGTTAAAAGTTCTGGTGAAAAAGTCATTATTGAAAATTCTGTGAAAGAAATTCGTCCATTTACAGCTTGTGCAATTGTTAAAAATCTTAAATTTGATGATGAACGGATTAAAGAAATTATTCAAATTCAAGAAAAATTGCACATCACTTACGGGAGAAACAGAAAAAAAGCTGCTATTGGAATTTATCCAATGGAAATGATTAGTTTTCCAATTAAGTATAAAGCAGATAATCCTAGTGAAATAAAATTTAAACCTTTAGAATCTGAACAAGAAATGACTAGTTTACAAATTTTATCCAAACATAAAGCTGGGAGAGAATTTGGTCATTTATTGGAAGGCTTAGATAAGTTTCCTTACTTTATTGATAACAATAACGAAATATTGAGTATGCCACCAATAATCAATTCTCAACAAACTGGTCAGATTTCTGAACATACTGAAGAAGTTTTTATTGAATGTTCGGGTTTTGATTATCCTGTTTTATCAAAATGTTTGAACATGATTGTTACTGCTTTGGCCGATATGAGTGGTGAAATTTATTCATTAGAATTAGATTATGAAAATGATAAGAAATTAAGTCCAGACTTAACTCCAGAAAAAATGAAACTTGATTTGAAATATATTAACAAATGGTTAGGGTTAAATTTGTCTGAGGATGAATCTAAAAATTTATTGGAAAAGATGGGTTACGATTACGAAAATGGTTTAGTTTTAGTTCCTGCTTACCGTTCAGATATTTTACATCAGGTAGATCTTGCTGAAGATATCGCCATTGCTTACGGTTATGAAAATTTTACTGAAGAAATTCCTAACGTGGCAACTATTGGTGAAGAAAATTCTTTAGAAAAATTTGCTCGTAAAGTTCGTGAAATATTAGTTGGTCTGAAATTGTTAGAAGTAAAAAATTATCATTTGACAACAAAAGAAAACCTTAACGAGAAGATGTTGTTAGAAAATGAAATTGTTCCGTTAAAGAATGCGTTGGGTGAACACAATCATTTACGGAATGCTATCTTACCCAGTTTATTATTAAACTTAAAAGATAACCAGCACCATGAATATCCGCAAAACATTTTTGAAATTGGTAGAACATTTGTGTATGGAGATACTGAAACTGGCGTTCTTGAATCAGAAAAGTTATCAGTAGTTTTATGTCACGAAAAAACTGATTTCACTGAAATCAAACAAATTCTTGTGGCTTTAATGGATTCGTTAGGGTTAAAAGTTTCTGTTCAGGAAAAAGAGCATCCCAGTTATATTACCGGCAGAGTTGGCGAAATTATTGTTAACGATAACAGTTTAGGTTATATTGGTGAGATTAATCCTTCTGTTTTAAATGACTGGGAATTAACTGTGCCTGTTGTTGGATTTGAGTTGGATTTAAAGAAATTATTTGAAAAAATTAAATAAAAAATAAGAAAAAAGAAATTATTCTTTTTTAGTTTCAGCTTCTACTGCTTTTTCGATTGAAGGTTCTTTAGTTTCTTCTTTTTTAGTCTCCTTCTTCTCAGCTTTCTTTTCCTTTTTTGCAGGTTTATCTTCAACTTTCTTCTCTTTCTTTTTCCTGACTTTTTTAGTTCTTTCAGTTGGTTTCTTACTTTTCTTATCCCATACCGGTAAACCTAACTTTTCAAAAACTTTCTTAACCTCATCATGAGAAGCTTTATCTTTAATTTCTAAAACGTCTGCTAACGGTTCAAGATGTTTAATATTAACTTTCTTTCTTCGAACATCGCCGTCAACAGTGACAAAATTAGTGTCAATAGTTTCAACAACAACACATTTTCTACCTGCGTCTCTTCCTGCAATTTTCATTGCTAGCCGTCCTACTTCGAATAAACTCATTTTTCCGACCTCGCTTTTTGTTGTAATAGTTTTCTTGTACAAGCTGAACATAATACTCCACCATATGGTCGTTCTGGCCGTTTAGCTGTTTTTGGTAAGTTAGCCATTTTGTACGGTCTTTCTCTTGGTACACCTGCTAATTGTGTTTTACAGTTACCACATACTGTCTTGGAAGGTTTCCTTTTCCGATAATGAACAGTAGTTTTACTTCCGGGTGTTCTTACGAACACTTTCCTTAACGTGTTTGATTTATGCATTCCTCTTGGCATTTTTATCTTTCTCCATAATATTTTAAGAAGCTGTTTAGAATCAATACTTGACTCGAGTCGCCTCCGAATCATTCAGGTTTATCTGAATGCGCTAGAAATGATTATCATTTCTCTGCACGTCCACTAGGGACTATTATCTTAGGATTGATTGGTATTTATAAAAGTTTCCACACTTACGAACTAAAAATACCAGAAAACTTTATAAACACTCATCTAAAATAAGCATAAAGATGGCACGATCACAATTAAAATCAAATAGGAAACCTTCTGGTGGAAGATACACTTCAGCTAGAAGTAAGAAGAAATCTGAACTTGCTGGTTATTCAGCTAACACGAAGATTGCTAAAGAAGCTAAAATTAAAAGTAAAAGAGTTCTTGGTGGTAATAAGAAAAATGTTACTTTAGCTACTAATCAAATTAATCTTACTGATAAGAAAGGTAAAACTCAAAAAACAGAAATTGTTACTGTATTAGAAAATCCTGCTAATCCGCACTTAGTTGGTAGAAATATCTTAACTAAAGGGGCAATTGTTGAAACTAAGCTTGGTAAAGCTAAAGTTACTTCCCGACCTGGTCAAGAGGGAACGGTTAACGGTAAGTTGTTATAACTTTACTTCTTGTTTCTTATTATTTATTTGCTTATATATCTTTTAATATATTCTTCAACTTCTTTTACTCCTTCATATACTACCAGTTCTCCGATTAAAGTCTTTACAGGTATCCCCTCTTTTTCCATTATTCCTTTGCACACTTCCAACTCTAAATCTATATGGCCAGTTTCCAAAGCTTTTTTCCATCCCATTACAAACATTTCATATTCCATGTCTGTTACTAAGTCTACCATTCTTCGATACATTTTGTCTCACCCCCTTTACATTTTAGTTAAAATAATCAACAAGAAATATAAAAGTTTGTTGTAGGAAATTGGACAACATAGTAAAATCATTTGAAGTCAGTACTTATCTTTTATAGCATTTGATCTATCGTTCTGCGAATGTTTTCTTTAACTTCTTTCGGTAAAGGTTCTAATTTTACTTCTTTGTAATCTGCGTAAGCATTGTAACCTTCTAACAGGTCTTCAAATTCGTAGTTTCTAATCCCTTCTGCCTGAAACATTTTACCAATCCTTTTAAAACTGCGCTGGCAAGGGTTAATTTCTTCCCAATAATCGTTGGTTATAAATGCTGGTGTCAGACCATGATTTCTTACTGCTTCTCGTTTTCCACTAAATCTCATTCTAACGTGAACATTGTAACAATATCTGTTTCCCGGAGTGGTGAAAATTTTTCTGACTTTTGGACTTTCAAATGAAGGGTTATCACTACAAGCATCAACCCTTCCAACCGAGATTATTGCATCAATTTCTTCCATTTTCGTCTTCCTCCCTCT
>CAZQLW010000057.1:0-4904 GCA_964594395.1 uncultured Methanosarcinales archaeon
ATTTCTTTAAATTTTTCTTCATACTCTTTCTTCTTATCTTCAGGAGCTCGATCAGGATGATACTTTAAAGCCAGTTTCTTGAACGCTTTCTTGATTTGCTCTTTAGTTGCACTCTTTTCAATTCCAAGTAATTTATAATAATCTTTATCCGCCATTTTTCATTCTTTCAGCAAGTTCCTCTGCAGGAAAACTCAATTTATCAAAGATTTCTTTTTCAATTTGTTTGTATTTATTAAAAATTTTCATTCCTTCTTCGTCTTTTGGTGCACCATACCTCTCGGTAAGATAAGCAAACCTTTTTTCCAAAGTTACAACTTCTTTCATTGCCCTCTTATCTGCGTAATTTAACAAAATTGCTTCTTTACTTAATCCAGATTTAAGAATTTGTCGAGGAGAATGGTTACCAACAACTTCTGCTAATGGCGGATAATTTTTTAAAATTTCTGCTCCAATTTCAGGATGTAAATAATTTTCAGGAAACTTTTTCCTTTCTTTTTCCCAGAAATCAAAATTTTCTTCAGGAACAGGATCCCAACCAAACTTCTCTGCTTTTCCTTGTTCCAATCTCTTAAAAGTTAACGGCTTACCAAGGTCATGCAGTTCTGCAGCTACAGATAACAAATCTAAATTATAATTCTCTCCTTTTTTATTTAGTTCTTTTCCGAGATACAAAACTACTTTTTTTACTGCCCGTAAATGTTTAATAACATGATGAGGTACACGATAATGTTTATACAAAAGTTCAATTTCTTTTTCATTAGGCAATTTATTCAATTTCCATCTCCTCAGCTAATTTATCAGGATCAATATCAACATTTTCTAAAATTTTTTCTTCAAATCCGCGAATAATTTCTTGGTCAACTTCCCAAGCACCAGCTTCTTTCGGATAAACTTCTTTAACATAATCTAATCTCTCTTTAAGAGATACAATTCTATTTTGAAACACTCTCCAGTCAGCATAATGGACAATTAATTCTTCCCAAGTTTTATCTTCCACATGAGGATCACTAACCCTTTTTAATCCCAGGGCCATTTCTGGGAATTCCTCTTTAAAAAATTCAAAAGCAACTTCTCCCTCATACATTCCAGAATATGTTTCCCTTAACTGTTTCCACATTACAATTTCATCGTCAGAAAACTGATAATTATGAAATTTATTAGGTTTAAGTTCGTTAAGAGAAACCACCTTAAACAAATCGTGAAGTAAAGCTAAACAGTTAACCAAATCGAGGTTAATCTCAACCCCATTTTCTTTTAGTTTTCCAGCAATAAACATAGAAACATTTCTAACGTTCAAGCAATGTTCAAAAATATTGTTAGGGACGTGAAATTCTTTAAAATAGTCCAAACATTGTTTTTCTGTAGGAAGTTGCATTTAAATCAAAAAAATGAGAATAGTTAAAAAACTATTCCTTCTTTTCGGTAAATTCTGCATCAACTACTTTCTCGCCGTTCTTACCATTCTCTGGCTTCTCTTTAGTAGCACCAGCTTCTCCTGCTTTAGCTTGTTCAGCTTGTTGCTTAGCAGCAGCTTCAGCATAAACTTTCTGACCAATTTCCTGAACAACTTTGTTCAGTTCATCAACTTTTGGATTAATAGTTTCAGGGTCACCAGATTTACGAGCTTCTTCAACTTCAGCGATTTTATCTTCAATTTTCTTCTTAGTATCTGCATCAACTTTGTCTTTAAACTCTTCCAACATTTTCTTAGTTTGGAAAACTACTGCTTCTGCATTATTTTCAGATTCAATCTTGGCTTTCTTTTTCTCATCTTCTGCAGCGTTCTTTTCAGCTTCCTGACGCATCTTTTCAACTTCATCCTTGTTCAAATTACCAGATCCAGTAATTTTAATTTCTTGCTGTTTCCCTGTACCTAAATCTTTTGCAGAAACTTGTAAAATTCCGTTAGCGTCGATATCAAAAGTAACTTCTACTTGAGGAATTCCTCTTGGTGCAGGTGGTATTCCAATTAAATCAAATTGGCCCAGAACTTTATTGTCGTTAAACATTGGCCTTTCACCCTGAGCAACACGAATAGTTACTGCTGTTTGATTATCAGCTGCAGTACTGAAAATCTGGGATTTCCTAGTAGGAATAGTGCTATTTCTCTCAATTAACTGAGTTAAAACGCCTCCCAGAGTTTCAATACCGAGTGATAGAGGTGTGACATCTAATAGTAATACATCTTTTACGTCTCCAGCAAGAACTCCTGCTTGAATTGCTGCTCCCATACCTACTGCTTCGTCAGGGTTAACAGACTTATCTCCTTCTTTGCCAGTAATTTTCTTAACTAATTCCTGTACAGATGGAATTCTTGTTGAACCACCAACAAAAATTACTTTATCCAATTTATCAACACTAATACCTGCATCTTTCAAAGCATTCTTGGTAGGCGTTTCTAACCTTTTCAAAACATCAGAAATTAATTCTTCAAATTGAGCTTTAGTTAAATCTTCTTTAATATGTTTTGGCCCGTTCTGATCAGCAGTAACGAAAGGAATACTAATTTCTACTTTAGCTTTTGTAGATAATTCAATCTTTGCTTTCTCTGCAGCTTCTTTTAACCTCTGAATAGCAGTAGGGTCTCCTTTCAGTTCAATGCCAGTAGACTTTTTGAAATTGTCCATTAACCAATCCATGATTAGTTCGTCAATGTCATCTCCACCTAACATGTTGTCCCCATTAGTAGACTTAACTTCAAAAACTCCGTCACCTAATTCAAGGATAGAAACGTCAAAAGTTCCACCACCAAAATCAAATACTAAAATGGTATGGGTTTTGTCTTGTTTATCTAAACCGTAAGATAATGCAGCTGCTGTAGGTTCGTTAACAATTCTTAAAACGTTTAGTCCAGCAATCTCACCAGCATTTTTTGTAGCTTGCCTTTGTGCATCATTAAAGTATGCAGGTACAGTAATAACTGCATTTTGTACTGACTGGCCCAAATAAGCTTCTGCATCACGTTTCATTTTTTGTAAAACCATTGCAGAAATTTGTTCAGGAGTATATTCTTTACCGTCAACTTCAATCTTTTCATTACTACCCATTTTTCTTTTAATGGATCTAATTGTATGTAAAGGATCAACAATTGCTTGATTTCTTGCAACTTGTCCAACAATAACTTCACCGTCTTTAACGTGCACTACACTAGGTGTAGTTCTTGTCCCTTCTGCGTTAGTAATAATAGTTGGTTTTCCACCTTCTAGAACTGCCATTGCGGAAAAGGTTGTCCCTAAATCAATTCCGATAGTTGTCCCGGAAACTTTTTTATCAGTTTTATTTTCATTTGTCATTTTAATTTTCCTCCATTTGATTATCATTCAATTTTTTCACAACTACAATTTTCAGTTGCACATTCTTTACAATCTTCTTCTTTACCACTACTAATTTTAACTTTAGCGTGCCTTAACACTTTATCATGTAACATAAACCCTTTCTGTAACTCTTCAACAATTGTATTTTCAGGCAAATTGGAATCAACTTTCATTAAAGCTTCATGAAGATAAGGGTCAAATTCCTTTTTCTCAGTTACCATTGGTTGAATATGATTATTTTCTAGGAAACCAAATAATTGTGCATAAATTAATTCTACACCTTTCAAAAAATCTTTAGGGTTACTATTAGTATCAGCTGATTTTAGAGCTAATTCAAAATTATCAATCACAGGTAATAATTTAAAAATTAAATTTTTGTTTGCCAATTCTTTCATTTCTATAAACCGCTTGTCAACTTGTTTACGATAATTTTCAAGCTCTGCTTGTTTCCTTTGCAAGAGGTCTTTCATTTCTTGCAATTCATTTTTTTTTTCTTGTTTTTCTTTTTTGGCCATTTTTGTTGAACCTCTTGGTTGACTTTAAGTCAACGCAGTGTACTTAAAACCCATTTAGTATATAAACTTTTTGGCAAATCTTTATAAATTCGAAAAGAATCTTTGTTTCATGAGCAAAAAAGTAACCATTATCAAAATTAGAAAAATTCATTCTCCAAACATCAATCAGGAACTGCAATGGCTAGGAAATTCTTTAGGATTATTTAATGTTAGAGATCGAGATAGTAGTTGCTTCCGAGTCTTCATTACTTTAGTAAGAAGAGCCCGACAAAATAAACATGTTACTTCTGATGAAATTGCCGAGAAATTAAACCTAAGCAGAGGAACAGTCGTCCACCATTTAGCTAAACTAATGGAGTCAGGTATCGTTTTACGAGAAAGAGAAGGCTATATCCTCAGAGAAAGCAACATGCAAGACCTAATTAAAGACTTGCACCACGACATGGAACGGATGTTCTCTGAGTTAAAAGATGTGGCTAAAGAAATTGATTTAAAGTTGGGTTAGAAAGTTCCATTAAATTTAAAAGTAAAATAAGTTCTAAGTAAAAATAAAATGATACCAGATAAATTTGAAGTATGGGGATATGCAGTAGAGACACCAGAAGGAGGAGGAGGTATTTCTACCTCAACCGGAAATCTTTCTTCTCAAGAAGAAAAGGAAATAAGTAGATTTCCTGAAAAAATCACTTTAGCATCAAAATTAAACTCACCACAACAGTATATAAAGTTGGAAGACACTATACGGGAAGATATCCAATTAAGTAATGTTACTAATCAAAACCTCTTTGATGAAATAGCATCTTATTTAGGTTATGATATGACCAGAATAGATGAAAGAAAAGCAATTTACGTAAAACAAGATTAAATTGATTTAAAGCTAGATTAAGAGGTTCTTAGAGAGTAAACATTATAAAGCAAAAAACATTCTCTTTTATTATGTATCAAATAGTTAAAGCAAAACCAAACGATTTTGAAGAGATATTTAATTTACTAAAACAATTATTCTTAAAAAATAAAATATCTAAAAAAAAGACTAAAGAAATATTTCTAAATGAATTAAAAACAAAAAATTCTC
>CAZQLW010000058.1:0-4798 GCA_964594395.1 uncultured Methanosarcinales archaeon
TTAATGCTAGTTCTGATGGTAATGATATTTATGACAATTGGTTAAAAACAAATTCTGTAGGATTAAATATTACTGACTCTACTGGAAATACAATAAAAAATAATTATTTTGAAAATACAATCAACGTCTTTGACGATAGTAGTAATACTTGGTACACTGATTACAGTTGTAGTACCCCTAACATTGTTAGTGGTCCTTGTCAAGGTGGAAACTTTTATTCAGATTATTATGGATTAGATGACGGTTCTGGTAATAGAGAGCAAGGCGATGGAATTGGTGATTTACCTTCATCTTATACAATCAGTCCAGGTACAACCGATATTTATCCGCTCGTCCTTTATGTTGCTCGTCAGTATTATAAGCCTACTACCAATGAAGCGTCAAACCTTGTTGGATCTGGTAATATTTCTGGAGAATTAACTAATGCTGAAGTTGTTCCAAACTCTCTTCAGTTAGTAAATTATACTAACACTTCTACTAGTAAAGCTTATTTAGAATTTGTTGGTTTATTTAATCAGTCTAATGTTAATGCAGCTGCTTTACAGATTGATTACAGTGAAAATAAAACTGCAATTAATAAGTCTGGGACGACAGGAATTAATGATTATACTATTTATCTTTATCATAATAATGCTTTTGATGCTGGAGTTTACCTTTGTGAAGAGGAGTATAACATTTCAGAAAGTACAACTTGTTCATCACGAGTTAATCTTACTTCGATCGGCATTACAGACGGAAAAACTTTGTCTCAATCTGATGACTATTACAAAATTGCTGGGATTACCAATAAGAGTGTTACCGCGGTTTTAAGTAAATCCAGTGACGCTTGTGGCGGAAATATTTTGCATGATGTAACTTTCACTGAAGATATTTCCTGTAACATTTCTGATGCTGCTTTACATGTTTTTACTGATAATATAACTATCAATTTGGGAGGTTATTCTTTGATTGGAAACGGTTCTGGGATTGGTATTAATGTTAGTAATAGAGAAGGAATAACAATTTTAAATGCTAACATTGAAAATTTTAGTACTGGGATTTATGTTGATCCTTCCCCTAATTTTAACATTACTAATACCAATTTAACTGATAATTCTATTGGTTTAAGTTATGTTGATATTAATGATAGTTTTGTTGTTTCAAATAGGTTTATTAATAATTCAGTAGGATTTAATTTATCATTATCTTACAATAATACTATCTATGATAATTACTTTAATAGTACAACCGATAACGTAATTGATGATGGAAGTAATTTTTGGAACGTAACTTTAGCTAATGGAACCAATATTATTGGTGGTAGTTATCTTGGCGGAAATTTTTGGGACAATTATACTGGTTGGGATACAGACTTAGATGGTATTGGTGATAATGAAGAATTTAATATTACTAATTCTGCTGGTGGAGTTACTGGAAGTGATTATTTACCTTTAACAGAAGTTGGTAAAATTGCTTGTGGTACCGTTAATAAAAACATTAGTTTGAATAGAGACTTAAATGCTTCTGGAACTTGTTTTACTGTAGCGAGTCCTAACATTTTGGTTGACTGTAATAATCACATTCTTATTGGAGATAGTGATGGTTCTGGAATTTTGATTAATGGTGTCGATAATATTACTGTCTCTGAATGTAATTTGACTAATTTTAGTACGGGTATTAATTTAAGCAATTCTAATTACACTTCAATTGATAGTAATAATCTTTACAATAATACTATTGGGGTTTATTCACTAAGTTCTTTGAATAATACTATCATTAACAATAATTTGGTTGATAATTCAGAAGGTACAAACTTTTCTTCTTCTAATAATTATAGTATTTACAACAATTATTTTAATAATACTAATAATAGTATTGATGACGGTACGAATGAGTGGAACACTACTTATGCTTGTTCTAGTACAACCGTAAATATTGTTGGTGGGAATTGTACCGGCGGTAATTTCTGGTCAGATTATAATGGGTCTGATAACGGAACAGATACTGCACCAACTAATGGTACACCTTGGAATATTTCTGGTGATGGAGTGGGTGACACTTTAGTACCTTACAATAATTCTGATAGTATTATTGGTGGCGATTATTTACCTTTTGTCCTTTCAATTTGTGGAAATGGGATTAAAGAAGCTGCAGAAGAGTGTGATGGGACACAATTTGGCGGTTTAGACTGTACAAATTATAGTGCTACTTCCGGTTCTTTAACTTGCAGTTCCACTTGTACAATTGTTAGTTCTGCTTGTACAAACACTACTGCTAGTAGTAGTTCTTCCTCCAGTGGCGGTGGAGGCGGAGGCGGTGGCGGTTCTGGTGGTGGAAGTATCGTGCTTACTAAAAAAGTTGATTGTACCCAGGCATGGGAATGTCGTGGTTGGACTGATTGTGTTGGTGGATTACAAACTAGAATTTGTCAAGATGTTAACAAGTGTGAAACTAAGAAATCTAACGGGGAAGTTGATAATATCACTACTAAAACTAAACCAGTAGAAATACGATCTTGTGAATCAGCAAGTTCAACTTCAGAACCAGTAATTCCTCCTTTTGAAGAAGAACCTAGTTCCAAAATTTTACCTGCAATAGTTACTGAACCGAGTCCAGTAAGAACTTTAACTTTATCTTCGTTGGCTTTGTTAGCAATCTTTGGCGGTATTTTTGCGTATTGGCAGTTTGCTTATGGGCCAAGTAGACTGAGAAGAAAACTTAAACAGATTGTTCCTTTACTAGACGAAGAATCTTCAGAAGTTATTAAGGGTAAATATCTGGGAATGTATAATCTTTACATGAAACTTTCTGAACCGCACAAACAAAACTTTTACTCAAAGTTGACTGATTTAAGGGAAAAAGTTGAAGTGCAATTGAAAGCCGAGAAAAAAATTGGAGAGTTGATTCAGCAAGAACATTGTGGTAGTCTTGAAGAACAGAAAGAGCGTTATTTAGAAATGCACCAAAATTATCAAAAACTGCCAGGAAAAGTTCAACAGAAATATTATCAACATATTATTCATTTAAAAGAACAGTTGGAAAGGGGTAAGTAATATTTTTTTATTAGCTAATTGTTATTGTTTATAATAGAAAATTATATAAAATAGTTTGAATGGGAATGTTAAACAAATAAATGGAGTGTGTTTAAAGTGGAAATAAAAGATTTAAAACCAAATACGGGAAATGTTGATTTAGTTTTAGAAGTAGTAGATAAAGAAGAACCAAGGACTTTTGAAAAGTTTGGTAAGTCTGGGAGTGTTTGTAATCTTAAAGTTAAAGATGCTACTGGCGAAGTTAAGATGACTTTGTGGAATGAAGACATTGAGTCTGTTAATGTTGGCGATAAAATTCATCTTCAAAATGGTTGGTGTTCAGAGTTTAGGGACGAATTACAAATTTCTTCAGGAAAATTTGGTAAAGTTGAAATTTTAGATAAAACTGAAACTACGGAAGAAGCTAAACCAGAAGCGGCAGCTGAACCAACAGAAACTTCAAAAGAGGAACCAGTAGAAGCACCTGCTGAACCGGTACCAGAACTTAAACCTGCATCAGAATTACCCCCAACTCCTGAATCTAATGATGAAGTTGTTGAAGAAACTATTGAAGAAGAGAAAGTTGAATAAAAATTAAAATGAAACTCTTACCCTCCTTAAGACAAAAAAAAAGGTACATCGTTTTTGAAGTTATTGCAGACAAAAAATTTTCTTTTGCTGAAATTAAAGAGGAAATAGATCAAGTCATGAAAGAGTTTTGGGGCCAGTTAGGATTAGGGAGAGCTTCTCCTTTAATTTTAAAAGAAAAGTTTAACGCAGATAAACAAATGTTTATAGTAAAAGTTAATCATAAACATGTTGATGAACTTAAAGCTGCTTTAACATTAAGCAAAAGTATTAAAAGTATTCCCGTTATTATTAAATCAATAATAACATCTGGCACTGTTAAGAAAGCCAGTAAATATTTATTATAAAAGCGAGGTGGCAATAAATGGATAGACAAATTGTTGATAAGATGAGTTATGATCGTTCTATTACTATGTTTTCCCCTGACGGAAGACTGTTACAGGTAGAATATGCTAAAAAGACGGTTAAGCAGGGTTCAACTGCGATAGGTTTAGTTTGTAAAGATGGTGTTGTTTTAGTTGCAGATAAGAGGGTAACTTCAAAGTTATTAGTACCAGAAGCGATTGAAAAAATGTTCAAAATTGATGACCATATTATGGTCACGGCTGCAGGGATAATTTCTGACGCCAGAGTTTTAGTTGACCGTTCACAGTTAAAAGCGCAACAACATGCAGTTACTTACGATTCGAAAATTGACGTTTTATCGATTGTTAAAGACATTTGTGATTTGAAACAAATCTGTACTCAATCAGCAGGGTTAAGACCGTTTGGTGTTTCTTTACTTGTTGCTGGCGTGGAAGAAGATGGAACTATGAAATTATTTTTAACTGAACCGTACGGATTATACTTTCAGTACAAAGCAGCAGTGATTGGTGAAGGAGATACAGAAATTGAACCAATCTTACAGAAGAAATATAAGCCTAATATGTCTGTTGATGAGGGAATCAAGTTCGGTCTAGGATTAATGAAAGATTTCTTGAAAGGCGAATTTAATTTTGAAAGGGTAGATGTGGTTCACATTTCAAATAAAGATAAACGATTTACTAAATTAAGTGATGACGAGATTAAAGGATTGATCAAGTAGATGGCAGAAAAACTAAACTTAGCAAGAATTAAGAAGTTCGGTGAGAACTTTGAAATCTCAGTAGATCCAGATTTGGCATTAAAATTCAAGAATGGAGAAATCAGAGATGTTAGAG
>CAZQLW010000059.1:0-4789 GCA_964594395.1 uncultured Methanosarcinales archaeon
GAAAAAGCTTCGGGCTACGTCGGGAATGTTTAACGTTGGTACTTTCGCATAGTCGGCTAAAAAACAAACAAAAACAATTTCTATGAAACTGTATATAACGTTGACTATGCGGTTCACTTCGTTCTCCCAAATTTTTTAAATGAATCTAAATAGGGGGGAATCGGGTTAAAGAACTAATTACTAACTGCAAATTTCTGTAATGTTAAATCTGAGATAAGAGGACTAACATCCCTACCAAGATGTTGAATAATAATCCTATCAAATTCTTCATAATCAATTTTCCTAATGTTATTAATGATATTGTTGTATAGATATTCTGAAAGAGTACTAGCAGTAATAATAACTATATTTGAAGATCTAATATCATATTTTACAGAGGGAACGTATCTGGGTGTGATTACAATGGTATATTCTCCGCCAATCTTTTCACGATGTCTATCTAATCTTCCTGAATTAATATTTAATAGTTTATTTTTAGTTGACTTTGCTTCAACTGCAAACTTCTTCTTTTTAGTAATAAATATACATTCAATATCAGTATTACCCGCTCCAGAGATTTTTCTAGCCTCAACATTGTAAAACATATTAAAACCATCTTCTAAAATATCTTCAAATAGTGCTGTTTGTACTCCATCTTCATTATCAGCATATTTTTCTATAAGTTTAGGTAGTTCCAACAATTTAACATTAAATTCTTCTCCCACTTCATTAATTTCTTCTAAAAGAATTCTGGGATAAAAACCATATATCTCTTTTACTACATCAATAGTCAATCTCTTTTTATCATATAAATCAAGTGGTTGTTCATCAAATGGATACAAAACTAATAATTTCCCACAATACTTTTTTAGTTCTGATGTTAATTTAACTTTATTTTTCTTAAGATATCTTGTTGTACTTGAACCATGTTTAAGTGAACAAATAATTTCTCCTTCATCCTTAGTAAAAATTCCAGCATCCTTAAACAAATTGCTAACATAATAATCCCATTCGTATACTGCATTTACATAAACATGTTCTTCTTTCTCAAACATTTTCTTAACTTCTTCATTAGACAATGACCTCATTTTGAGAATTTTCTTTACAAGTTCTTCATATGTTTTATTATTTATTTTTTCTAAGAAAACAATTAAATATGCCACCTCAGAAACATATAATTCTTCATTTAATCTCTTATCCAAAAGTAATTTGAAAATTAATCTAAATGGATATAATTTAAAAATTTCATCACTTCCTCCATGAGGATGATTAAATTGAAGTGCCCATAACATTGTTAAAAAAATGAACTTTGTTTTATTAGAATCTCCAATATGCTTAAGAAAAAGATTTCCAAGAGGACTAAATAAAAATTTATTTTCATTGTTAATCTTGTCTTTATATCCGAACATGTAATAAGCAAGAGTATTAATTCTATGATTAATTGAATCTAGTGGTAAATCGGGATTTCGTTCTTTATAATAATCTAGCTTTTTTAACTTTTTCAATAAATTTTTCTTATCTTCTTTTGAAATGGAACATTTTGAGAATTTTTTTAAATTAGCTGCAACAGCAGAAATAATATCTATATTGTTTGTATGTCTATACAAAATCCATTTTTTTCTTTCAATCCTGTAAGTCATTTTATTTTCTTGTAATTGGAGAGATAATCTCTTTTAACATTAATGGAGGAATTGCTTCCCCAATAACTGTTCTAATTAAAGTATCACTAACCCACTCAGGGAATACTAAGTTCTCAGGGAGAGATGAGACTATAAATGTTTCTAAAATTGATAATACTCTTGGATCAGAATAAGTTCCATCACTTTGTTTCCTACCTGGATGAACATTATTATGTGAGCTTACACTACCACTATAAGTAGTTCTGGCATGAGATGGTTGATTCCAAACCATTCTTTTATAGGTATTATGGAAACCAGATATCCTATCACCATTCTCTTTTTTAGGATAATACCTTTTATTTTTTAAAGCACTCTTTCCAGGCGGAGTATTTCGTAAAGCCAATGCAATCCTATCACTTATTTTACTCACTCTATGCCATTTAATATCTGATTTTTCTCCTGGTTCTAAACTAGGCAAATGACCTATTGCTTCTTTTAATGTTATTACTTTTTTCTTCTTTGGCCAACCCCAAGTTAGATTTTTCTTGTACATTTTTATTATTGCTCTAGGTCTTGTTTGAGGAACACCATAATCTTTTGCATCCAATATATCACTTTCAATAACATAATCTTTGCCAAATTTGTCTAATAATATATCTTTCAGTTTTTGAAGTTTATTTTTGTATGGAAAATACATTTCTAAAAATCTAGGTACGTTTTCAATTAAAATATAATTAAATTGACCTTGTTCAATTATATCAAAAATATGAAATATCAAATAATTTCTCTGATCTAATTCAAAATGATTTTGATTTTTGTTTTTACCCAAACTACTCACTCCTTGACAGGGAGGAGTAGCAATCAACAATTTAACATCTTTATTTATGCATGATTGAATTTGAGCTTTAACTTTTTTATCTTTAATATCTCCTTTAATCATTTTAGAATTTGGATATAAGTAAGCATATAGATCTGCTCGTTTATCAACTATTTCATTTGCAGCAATCACTTCAATACCTAATTCTTTTAAGTAAAATTCTCCAATCCCAGAACTTGAGAAAAGAGAAATCGCTTTCATTTTATTTTTCATTTTGAAATATAGGTTCTATTATTTTTTTAACCATTATTGGAGGTATACATTCGCCAATACATTGTCTTATCAATATTTCAGGTGTTTCTTTTGGTATTTTCCAATTTTTAGGTAAAGAAGAAAGTAGCATTAATTCTAATGGGGTCAAAACTCTAGAATCAGAATAAGTGCCATCTTTATTTTTTCTTCCCGGATGAACATTTCGCTGAGAACTAATTGCATCATTTCTAATTGTAATTGTTGGAGATGGTTGATTCCATTTAATTCTTCTATATGTGGACATATATCCTTTTATTTTCGTGCCATCTTCTTTTTTCGGAAAATGTTTTTTGTTTTCAAAAGCAGTTTTTCCAGTGGGAGTATTTTTCATCCATAATTTATGCCTATCCAAATGTGTTCTTGCAAAATGCCATAGTATTTTTGATTTTTCCCCGGATTCTAAACTTGGTAAATGCCCTATTGCATCTTTTACAGTAATTTTCTTTTCTTTCTTAGGCCATTCCCACTTCAGTCCTTTTTTATATACTTTTATTATTGCTCTTTTTCTTACTTGAGGGGTTCCATAATCTGAAGAATCTAAAACCTTAGCTTCAACATCATAATTTTTGCCAAAATGAAATTTAAGTAAATCCACAACATTAAACATTTTCTTCCCTTGTTCAATCTCTAACTTTAGAACAGAGGGAACATTTTCAATCATTGCATAATCTGGATTTTTTATTTTAATAAATTTTATAACTTGTTTAATGAGGTGATTTCTTTCATCTTTTCGCATATCTTTGAGTGTTCTGTTTTTTCCAGCAATACTCATGCCTTGGCATGGAGGAGATGCCAATAAGAAATTAATTTTTCCAGAATCTTTGATTATTTTCTCAAATATTTTTTTATCTTGTATGTCACCACACACCATCTTAGTTTTTTTATGAACAGAACTATAAAGATTTGCTCTTTCTTTTTTTAACTCATTAGCAACAACAATGTTTAAACCTAAATCATCTAAAAAAGTCTCAGCTATACCAGCACCTGTAAAAAGCGAACATCCCCTCATTTTTATATATGTTTATCTTAATGATTTATAAATGTTATCCGCACTTGTCCAGTGGGTAGTGGCAGTTCACAATAATTTACTGAAATGAATGGAAAAACACATAAAGTAGCTTATTTCTGAATGTTTATGATCTTAGTAAAATGGGATGAAATAGAATTATCTGTATTCCCTCCAGAGTTAGGACCAGAATTTAGGACACACTATAATTACATTCATTTTTTGAATAGTTTATCTAATGGATTGAGCATAACGGAAAATTATAATCTAACAAAAACTAAAGATGAATTTTCTAAAGAACTAATGAAAAAAATACGTTTAATTAAAACATTCAAAAAATCTATTGATAATGAATATAATGGGATAAAAGAATTCCATGAACTTTCAATAATCAACAATACTTGGATTGCAACAAAGAGTTATTACCTTTTATTTCATATGTGGAGCGTTGCGAACTATTTGATTCACTATGGAAATAATAACGATTTAAACAAATCACATCAAGCCATCAACAATTTCATTAAAGATGTGGTCTTAGGTGAAAATATTTTATTCTCAAAAGAGGAATTTAATGAAATTTATTCGTATAAACAAATTGGATCTATGAAATGTACTCAGGGTGAAAATTTAAAAGAAAATTATGATAAAGAAAAAATAAAATGTTTTATTCTTAGAAGAATTGCAAACTCAAAAATAATTGATTTGAAATTTAACAAGAAGATAGATTCTTTTAGAAAGAATAAGAACAAAAAAATAAAGAAAGATTTTGAATCCTCAGAAAAGAATATTCTTCTTGATTTTTTCTATATGTACAGAATAAAAACCCATTATAGAGATTTAGATTTCCTAGGAAAAAGCGAAGATGTAGAATTACATTTCAAATATTATACTAATTATTATCAATTAACTTACAATTTTTACAATGCTTTGAAAAACCTCATTAATGATTTATCAGAAAAAAGATTTGGGAAAAAATTAATAAAAACGTAAACTAAAAAACACGATTCCCCCCTGTCCTACGGACTTTTACTCTGCTACGCAGTTATTGATAACGAT
>CAZQLW010000060.1:0-4608 GCA_964594395.1 uncultured Methanosarcinales archaeon
GTCTAAATCGCATTTTTCTTTTAGAAAAAGAAACAAAAGAGGGAGAGTCCGTGCTACGCACATATAGTCTTTTACTTTGTAAAAGAAATTTATAAGAGGGGGTTTTAGTCCTAACGGACAGATAGTCTTTTTCTGCGAAAAAGAAATTAATTAGGGCGTCTTTATAATTTTGGCGTTAAACTAGAATAATCAATGCAATTTCTTCTTTTATCCCATTTAGCAATTTGCATAAACTTATTTATTTTTGTCCCATACTTTAACAAATCTTCTCTTTTCAAAACATTAAAGATATGAGATAATTGACCTAATTCTTTTGAAGTAATCAAAAAAGATTCAACAGGATCTATTAATTGAGTATATCCCCAAAGTTGACCTAAATCTTTCAAAGTCAAATTTGTATCTTTTACCTCAACAAAAACAAGTTTGAAATCTTTTCCTCTCTTTAAAATCGCAACAATATCAATTTTTATTTGTAATCCTATAGCTTCTTTGCAAATAATCCCTTTACTTTTCAAAACAACATCTAAATTTCTTCTTGATGTTTCATAAGTTGTTTCAATAGTATATCCTTTATATTTATCACTTAGATAATCATGTAACCATTCTTTTATTTCAGGATATAATTTTTCTTCTTCCTTACTCATGGTATCCTAACTCCTTAGCAATTTCTTTCCAACTATCAAAATGTTTCCCCCTAATTTTAGCAGGAATATTTATACTGCTTTCTTCGGGATGACTCGGTTTTGGTTTATTTGGAGTTTTTGTTTCCCAATAAAACCTATGATGTGTTTCTTTAAGATTGCCAATTCTTTTTTTCCATTTATCTTTCATCTTTTCTGTTTTTGCATCACGCATCTTATTTTTACAAAATTTATCCCATTCAGTTCTATTTAAATCAGCTAATTTTTTTAATGCTCGTTTTTTATGTATAAGATAAAAACCAACTTTTTCAAATTCATCGGCATAGATTTTGATTTGATGCTCTCTAAACCAAGCTTTAGTTCTTCCTTCATTGTATTCTTTTAAACTCGGGTCTCTAATATTTGGATGTCCCCAATCTATATTCTGAACTGGTACATTTACATCTTTTAATAAATTACAAATATCAATAACTAAAAACCAATTTTGCGGAATTTCAATATATGAACGATGATTATAAGAAATTCCATAAGCACTATTTGCACTACGAATATGGGCAGTAACATCAGCTATCCCTCGAAGAAATTCTTTTTTAAGATCACTTGAAAGCTTAAATACCAATTCAGGAATCCTAAAATCTTTACAAGAATATTTATGTCCTAAATATTTGTTTAGTTCTTTTATTACAAAAGTAGAATTGTCTTTCAAAAAGCTTATTGTTGTTGAGCTTTTTTGGGAATTAGTAGAGATTCTTACTTCTAATAATGGCTCTATTCTTTCTTTTATTCTATTTATACTCGCTTCAACAGATAATCTTGCTTCCATTCCTTCTATTTCTAAATTTTTATGGGGAATATTAATTAATACTTTTGTCGAATTATTATCCCTAACAAGAGTCCCTTTACCAACAATCATTCCTAATAAATAAGCTATATCTAAATTCATTTTTCTCCCTTCTTGAATATTATTACAAATTCATGCACTTTATTTACTCTAAATACATACGGATAACCAAGAGGTCGCATATTATTATATTCTTTTTGTCTATCCCATATAATTATGTCATCTAATTTAAACCCAATTTCTTGCATTTTATTTATTATATCTATATGAAATGGATAAAATGTTGATTTTTTCCGTATATCCATAACAACAACAACACAATATTTTCCTGTCTTTAAGACTTTATAGACTCCTTTAAAACCTTCTTGTAATTTATTTAAAAATTCTTGATAATCTGAAATATTTCCCAAATCATTTTTTGAATTGCTATAATTTCTTATCTCTTTCCCATCAGCAGACCTTCTTGCATTTAGAATATCCCAATATGGAGGCGATGTTATAACCAAATCAACAGAATTTTCTTTTAATGTTTTAGAAACATCAAATATTGTTTTATTGTAAATTTCAGGTTTTATTAAATCTTCTTTATTTTGAGATAAATCTAACTGATATTCTTTAATTCTACTCTTTGATAATTTAACATACTCCTTTGATAAATCAAATCCTATTCCTTTTTTGCCCAACTTATATGCAGAAATAACAGTGCTCCCACTACCCAAAAAAGGATCTAAAATAACTTCGCCTTTATCTTTTGTGAAAATCTCAATTAATCTAGAAGTTAATTGAGTTGGAAACATTGCAGGATGTTTTAATTTTCTTTCATCTTTGGTTTTTTCAATATCTCTCCAGATACTAAAAGACTGCTGTAACCATTCTTTCCCTGTTAAATTATTCATTTTTCCTGCCATTTTACCACAAACTTTTTTCAGACATTGTTTTTTTCAATGCTGATTCAATCAGATTTTGTTCAGTTTTATTAATTTTATACAACTTATAGACCTTTACATCTAATTCTTTCAAAATCTTTTTCTTGTCTTTATTTTTATTTAATTTTTGAACAAGATTAATTATTTCATTTTCGATTTTTTTATCAGATTTTAAAATAGGGATTTTACCAAGATATGCCTTATCTGTGTGCATTGTTAATTTTGACTTATTATATACAGCATATTTTAGATAAAAATTTAACAACTTTGAATTTAATAATCCAAAAATATATTCTAATTTGAAAGAATTATCTTTTAATACAATATTTGTAATAGTATCAAAATTTAGATTCCCTTTTTTATCTATACAAGAAATAATACCTGCTTCGCTTGAAAAAATATTTTGAAGTATTATTTTATTTCTCTCCAATAATTCAGTTTTAGAAATTCCTTCATTCAATTTTAAAATATCTATAAAATAACCATTTGTATAAGAGAATTTTGAAACGTCATTACCTTTAATAATTGGTTTATTTAATTCTGTTTTTGAATTAGAAATAAATTTTGAATTAGGACTTATTGTTATACCTCTAAATATCTCTGCAATATTTTCAAGATTTATTCCTTTAATTTTATCAATTAAATCATAATAATTTTTATTTTCAAACATTAAGAAAGTGTTATGTTTTTTGAAAACTTTCTGAGGAACATAAAAAGTTTTTTGATTTTCTAAAGAGTTGTCATTTTCCAAAACTTTAACCAAAACTTTATTTTTGTTTATTTCTTCTTTATTTTTTGTTTTTTGAATAAACAAAATAATTTGCTCTCCTCTTACACCCCTAAAAGAATCCCCTAAATCATAAACATGAAGAATTTTTGAATTTTCAAGTAAAAATTCTCTTAGCTTTGAATATGAATTAACTCTTATTAATGTTTTAGGTAAAACAAAAGCCATAACACCACCCTCTTTAAGCAATTCAAAAGATTTAGCAATCACTAAAGATGCTGCATTTGTATTTCCATTGGTAATTTTAGAAAAGACAGACTCTCTCACATCATAATCCCTTCTATTTTTAAGAGAAATATATGGAGGATTTCCAATAATGAAATCAAAACCACCATTATCAAGAATTTCTGAGAATTTTTTATGCCAATTAAATGCTTTTTTATCAACTAATTTATTTTCAACAATTGAGTTTCCAACTTTAATATTTCTTTCAAGAATTTTTAAAGAATTAACATTTTGACCATTTCTTAACCAAAGATTTATCCTCGCGATTTTTGTAGCAGAGGTATTTAAATCGACTCCATAAATATTTTTCATAGCATTTTTATTTATTTGTTTTAAATAATTGTATGCCGTTACTAAAAAAACCCCGCATCCGCAAGTAGGATCTAAAATCTTAGAATTGGATTTAATTTTTAGAAAATTAATCATATATTTTACAATTTCTTGAGATGTATAGAATTGACCTAAATCTTTTTTTTCTTGTTCTCTTATAAGTTTTTCAAATAAAACTCCCAAAGTATCTTCTCTTATTTTGGTTAATTGTTCCTGTTCAATTTTATTTACAACTTTCTTAATTATTCTATCTTGATATGGCAAAGACTCTAGAGTATTTCTGCTTAGATGAAAATTCTCTTGTTTTGGTTGAACTAAAACAGCATCCATTATTTAACCCCTTTTTTATTTTCTTTTTCCATAAAATTTTGAAATTGTTTTGAAACTACCCAACCTTTCTTATCACATTGACTTTTAAATTTATCATAAATTTCAGAATCTACAAATAGTGTTACTCTTTTTTTAGCCATCATCATCCCCTTTATGTACGATTACATAATATTATTTACACTATCCTTTATAAATCTTGTGTGTATCTGCCTAGTGGAAAGTACGACGCCCTGAATGTTCTTTTAGAAAAAGAACCAAAATAAAACCCCCTCTTTTCTTTTTTTATAAAAAGAAACAAAAAATCTGGACTCTCCCTCGTGCTACGCACATATAGTCTGCTACGCAGAAATTTATTATCGTGAAAATTTAACTCTTCGCCATTTTTTTGCTACGCAAAAAACCGTCTTGCAGACTATGGCTCGGTCTAGCGACGCGTATAACAGCGATTAAGAGGTAAATTTTCTTGCAGAAAATTTCCCCAAATTCGGTTTTGTGGGTTGCCTCAAAACCGAACTTCTCTTAATCGCG
>CAZQLW010000061.1:0-4518 GCA_964594395.1 uncultured Methanosarcinales archaeon
GTTAAGTCGAATAAGTTTTGGTGGCAATGAAGTTTACAACTTCTTTTTTATAGTCTAATAGGCAATCTCTTAAATTGAATTTGAAACTAAAAGGAATTTCGGCACTATGGTTAACAGAAAGTTTTTTAAAGATTTGAGTATTGTTGAGAAATACTAATAAAGTAGGTGCATAATCATGAATAAAAAAGGAATAGTTTTCTTTAAAGGACGGAAATCAAAAAGAATTGTTGCCATTGTTCAAGCCGATATCAAAAGTGGATTATCCAAACTAAGAACCAAAATTGGAAAATATCGAGCCGGCAACATACCTGGCAAGAGACGTATTTTTAGAATACATGAAAAACATTCTCTTAGCTTACCTCTCCCTGATGATTACGTGCCTATCGAAAACAACCGATATGCTTTTGTAGTTGAAGAAGAGAGCCAAGTTCAAGGTCCTGAAAAAGGTTGGTGGAGATCTTATAAACAAAAAAAAGATTCCACTTGTTGTTACATTGTTGCGGCAATGGATAAAAAACATTCATTACATTACTGGTTGATAATAGGAAAAAACGGACAATTAAGAACAACAGCAATTGCATTAAAAGAAATTAAACCGGAAACCTGTTGTTATTAAAACAAGAGAATGATTTTTTTAGTTTTTTGATTAAGCAGAACTCTTTTTAGAAAACTCAAACTTTTTTACTTTTCCTTCTTTAATATCTTTAAGAGACCTCAACATAGATTTAAGAAAACTATTTTGCTCTTTCAGTTCCTTTTTAACTTTTTTAACCTCGTTTCTCATCTTCCTTCCTCTAGATTAACTATTTCCATACATAATTTATCAATGAGCAATTGCCGTTCATCGATCAATTTTTGAAGTTCTTTTTCCATTTTATAATCCTAATAATCTTAAAGTTTATAACTTTTTCTCTCCTTTTTCAACAAATTCTTTAAACACCTTTAGATTATGCTTTATGATGTTTATTACTGCTTGTTGGCTTTTCTTGCCAGACACTCCAACAAACAAGACTACGACTTTGTTATCATAAATAAGATAATAAACTCTCCAACCTTCATTCTTCAACTCTCTAAACCATTTATAGCCCAATGGTCTCCCAACCCCATATGGGTCTTTTTCAACCTGCTTAAATTGATCTTCAAATCTTGCTCTAATATCTAAAGGAAGTTGTTCAAATTCTTTCTCAAATTCTTCTGTTTCCTGAAGTTCCCAAGACATCAGACATTATAACCAAGCAAATGTATATAAATCTTTTTACAAAATTTTTAAGTGCCGAAATTCAAACTACTTTTTTTCTATAAATAGAGATTGCCTAACTGTGTTGTGTGCCACCAAAACTGACTTCTCGCTAACGCTCGACCTCGGGATAAACCCGAGGCGACTTAACATCGTTATACGTAATTTTTTATTTGCCTTGTCGTTGGTAAAGACTCCAACTTTTCGGATGAAATTCTTGTTTTCCCATGCAAATCTCAAACAAATTTCTTCGGAAAAGCAGGGGCTAAAGCTGAAAATCTAAACATTGGTGCTTTCGTTTATCGAGGATAAAAAACAGTAAACAATTGCTACGCAACTATTCATAACGGGTGATAAACGGCTTCATTTCATTACGCCCAAATTTTCCAGAGTTAATTAAAAACGGGCACTAATCTTAACTAAAAAGAAAATGGGGGGCTCTCTCTATTAACTAACTACAGCATCTCTATTACTTCTTCTCAGATGGGCAACTAATTTATTACCTTTCAAATAAAAATAACTCTGTTCACGAGCATACTTTGCTCCAGTAGGCAAGTCCGTTGGTTGTAAAACATTCTTAACAAAAAAGTCAATCTCTTCTCCATTAAAACTTCCATTAATGTCATGACCAAACTCTGCAAAAACAGCAGCACCATGCTTAACTAATCTTCTAATGGTTGCTTCATCTCTGTTGGCTTTATTCACGAGAAGAACTCCTTTCCTAACATCTATAACGCAAGGAACATGCGTTCTGAAAACTCTCTTTACAATAATTTCCATGGCTTTAATCAATTCGGCTCGTGCTTTCACAAAAATCTTTCTCACTTCTCTTGGCGACATTTTGCTCATAACCCCAACATAATCTTTAGCTGAGTAAGTTCCCTTACTAGCAAACAAACTAGGCTTTTCTTTCATTAAAGTTAATGTCAAACAAATCCCAGGAAAAATGTTGCCCCTAATTGCAGGGAAATTGAGGTAATCTAATCCTTGCTGAAATATCGTTCCATTAAAGAATAATGGTGCTTCTCCCCGCGCAAATCTAGCAAGTGGAGGAACTAGCCCTTTCTCTTGATGCATAATTCCAACATAACGGCTTCCTGCCAACAATGAAAACTGGAAAAAATTATCCTCAACAACAAAGCGGATTAGATCTTGCAGGATTTCTTTACTCAAATCAATTTCAGCAAGTCTTTTATAAAAATATCCTTCTCCTCTAAATAATGCTTGCCCTTTAAAATGTTCATCTTCAATCTCGCGGCGTTTATTATCAAATCGTTCATACAAACTCTTATATTCCTTTCCTTCACTATTATCTTCATATGCTTTTTTCATTCGACCCATAAATTTTTTTCCCATTGCTTTATGAGCCCGGTTGCCCTGTTCAATCATATCAAGAAGTTCAAAGTTTTTTGCAAATAATACTTCTTTTCTTACTGTCTTAGTTCTCATTACTTCTTTTCTCTTGAGAGATTGTTCAGTTTTTTGTAACAATTTAATATTCTTTTTACATTCATTGAAAAAAACTCTAGCATCATTGTATCTATCAAGCCATTCTGGATAAGCTCTTCCAATAGGAGATAGCATATCAGCCACAAGATCAGCACGATTCTCAAGATATGCTTCGTCTCTTAATACAATTTCTGGCCAGCCATCTATGGTCCTAGCAAAATCAAAAATTAATCCCTCAGCAAGTACGTTTTTCATTGAAAAGAAGAACATTCCGCCAGTTAGTTTTCTTTTTCCTCCTTTACTAACATTACGCATATAGGCTTGGTATTTCATAAATTCCTGAAAAGAAAAAGAAATTCCGTCTGTTAATCTTTTAGCATTTGGATCTTCTTTAAATTTTTCAGAAAAATAACTCTTTTTCTCAAGAACAATCTCTAGAGGAGCAGTAAGCAATCCATTTTTGCCAACTTTTTCTAAATTTTCACCCGGAATAGCATGAGAAACCCAGCCACGAGAAGTAAAATAAGGGAACGAATGAATATTATACGCTAATATTGGTCTTACAAATCCAGGGAGAAATAGAAGTGTACTCCCTTCAGGAACTTCATAATCAACATTTTTCAATTGTTCGAGATCACTTTGAGAAAAAACTTTAGACAATTCAGCAGAATAATTATCAATTATCTCGTGAAATTTCTGTCCATGTTTATTGTATCTATATTTGTCAGAAAACCAATCTTTTTCTCTTTCTATTCTTCTAGCCATCCCTTTCTCAAGAAAGTATCGCAATGGTACAACAGATTTAATCATAGCTGTCTTAATCACGCCTTCTCGGAAATATCCTGTCAGTCCAGCAACTTTTGGAAGAATAGGTTGAATTAATTTTTTCTCGCTGACTTTATTTTCAACAGCTTTCATGAATTTATCTAATCTCTCTAACAATACAACCAAAGCTTTACTTGCTTCAATGGTAGCATCAAGATGTTTTTTGATTAGAGAAATATCAGGAGTTTTCTGGGAAGTTAATTCTGTTATCTTTCCTACACGCCAAGATAATTCTGTCAAGATTCTTGCCGAATAAACATGCACTTGTTCAATTAATGCTTCCAATTCTTTCTTTTTTGGTTTGTCTAAAGATTCCTCAATGGTAGCTATTCTTCCTAAAACTCTTCTTTCATATCTAACTCTTCTTCGTTCCCCTCTTGATAAAACACGACGGAATTTCTTGAATTTATGTTCATCTCTTTCAATCAACTCGTGGATAACTGCTAATTTCCTCTGAATTCCTTTGGACTTGCTTGCTTCTGCTGATTTCTGAAAAGCGGAAACCTTTCCTTGTAACTCAAAGATCTCCTGAATGTCTTCTCTAAAATGTTCTAAAAATTCTATTTCTCGAAGTAGCCATTTCTCTTCCTTTTCAACATCTACTTCTTCTTTTCTAACTATCTTTTCAGCAGCCATTAATAACAAGAATAGTATTATTCATTATAAATATTGCTAAATTCAAACAGAGAGAGCCCCTTAACTAAACATTAAAACAAAAAAGATTAGTGCCCTTAATTCTAGTCTGCTAAAGCAGGGAACAAATAATAAATTAACTCTGGAAAACTACAGCACCAATGGATTTTCAGCAAATAAAAAACTCCACTCGCCATCAAAGCCTCGCTACGCATAACGGTTGTTGATGCGGTTGCGTTACTCAAAGCATCAAAGCTTTTGCGTTACTCTCCCAAATTTTTTATTGGGCCAGTCTTGTGCCCGGCAAATAAAAAACTCACTCCGCTTCGCTACGTGGTCTGGGATAAACCCAGACTCGCATAACAACCGTTATG
>CAZQLW010000062.1:0-4432 GCA_964594395.1 uncultured Methanosarcinales archaeon
GTTAAGTTCAATCATAAAACCCGCTTTTCTTGACAATAAAGTACCTAAAAATATAATGTGTTGTTGCCTTCGTTTAGTCGTAGACAAAACTCAAAAATCACTTCGTGACTAACTATAACTAAACGGTTACGCTAACGCTTCACCCAAATTTTTTCTAAAAGTAAAGAACGGAGTTGGGGGCTTAATTTGTTTTTGCTCTAAAGACACTACCACCATTGGTGCTTGCATAAACATATCCTCCAGACGTATCAAAAGCTACAGAGTAAACATCTTTAATTTCAAGCCCAGTATTAAATGGGATGGCTGTTTCTCTTCTATCATAAGAAATAAAACAACCTTTACCAAAGAGACATAAGACTATATTTTCTGGATTCTTTGGATTGATTGCATATGTATAATATCCTTTTCTATCAGGATCCTCTGAAATGAAAGAGGGTGTAGCAAAGTTCTTACTATTCCAGGTATTACCTTTATCATCAGATCTAAATAAACCTCCAGGGAATGCACTGGTGTATATTATATTATTATTTTGTGGGTCTACAGTTATTTGCATATTGTAAACTTTTGCTCTGGGTTTGTTACTTTTTTGTTTTTGCCATACAATTGAATAATCGTCTGTTAAGAAACCAGAATAAACTCCCGAACCTTGAGTGGAAGCATAAACTATATCATCTTTAACTTTTACAGAAGTCATACTTAAACTTCCTAAGCCATCCCCACCAGTATTCTCTTGTACCCAATCAACTCCTCCATTGGTGCTAACCCAAACTCCGCCCTCTGAATCTGAAACATATAACACATTTTGATTATTTTTATCAATCTCAATTCCTGTAGCAGCTCCGGTAGTTTCTAAAATTAACTCCCAATCTTCACCACCATTGGTTGACTTGTAAACTCCACATTTTGCTTCCGGATCTATATTTTTAATAACACCTAATTTTTGTAGTATCATTGGAACCAAATTCTGAGGCATAATATAATCAGGTAGTTCTCCACACAAACCAGCAGTGTAAACAATGTTAGTATTTACAGGATCAATGTCAATGTCAAAAAATCCTGTTCTTGGCAAGCCATTATCTTTATCATCTAATTGCTCCCAACTTTGTCCTCCATTAATACTTTTGTAAACACCATGAACATGTAAAGTGGTGTAAATAATCTCGGGGCTGTCAGGGTTAATGGCTATATCTAAAACAGATCGAGGTAAGTCTTCTCCTAAAAATAATACTTCATCAACTTGGTCGCTGTCTTCCTTAACAAATAATCCTCCTTCTTGAGCGACAGGTGGTTTGAAAGCTGCAACATAAACCCGCTCTGGATTCTGTGGATGAACTGCTATAGCAGAAGTTGTCATATATTCATCATTAAATTTCTCATAGACATACCAGTGATGAGAACCTTCATCCAAACCTCCATTATTGTGACGCCAAATTTGGGCTCTTGTTCTATCGCAAGCGTACATCACTTTGGGTTCTGAAGGAGCAATAGCAATACAAGTTGGAGAAAATGGTGCATCCCAATCATTGGATCCCATTCTATCCCAATTTTGACCACCATTTAATGTTAAATAAATCCCTGCTCCCCAAGTCCCAGCAAAGACTTTGTTTTTATTATTGGGATCAATTTGTAATTGAGAATGGCCAGCGATTGTTGTAAATGTCAACTCATCATTCAGTTTTTGCCATGATTCTCCTTTATTATCTGAATAGTATATTTCTGGATTATTACCAACAGCACCAGCATAAACTCTGTTAGGATTAAGAGGATCAATAGCAACTGATCTAATATTTGTGTGTCCACCTAAACCCATATTCTTTGGATGCCAAGTTTTGCCTTTATCATTTGTTCTATAAATTCCACCGTCAATAGTTGCAGCATAAGCAATTCTAGCATTTGTAGGATCAATAGCAACCGAGAATACATGGGCTTCTGTAGTTTCGATAATTTCAAAACTTTTACTGAAAACATCTTTTCCACCCCTGTGAACAGGAGTCCGTGTTGGATCTTTCACTACAGTTATTTGTTTAGTGGTTTGTAACGGTAGAGAAATAATTTCCCAATTTTTTCCTTTATCATAAGAAACTCTGAATTCTTCTGTAGATGTTTTATCACCTGTTAAAATTAAGTCACCAACTCCATAAATTAAATTTCTGTCTTTTGGCGTGGTTGCTAATCTTGCAAATCCATTAATTCCAAGACCATTATTTAAGATACGTTGCCAGTTTAAACTACCTGCTGTTTTATGAATTCCGTTTGTGAATGAACTTGCATAAACACCAAATCTTTGAGAATAATCCGGTGCAATGGCTTTTGTATAGGATGCTGTAATTTGGTCGTTTATCTCTTCCCAACTTATACCACCATTAATTGACCGAAAATTTCCCGATGCATAAGAAGCAACAAAAATTCTATTTGGATTGACTGGATCTAAAGAAACTCCTGTAATAAAACTGCCACCATTATCAGGATTTATTACTCCATTAGTAATATAATTCCAATCAATTCCACCATTATCCGACTTCCAAATACCCATCCCTTCTCCACCAACATAGAAAACGTTGGATTGTTGAGGGTGGATTTCAATTGAACTAAACTTTCCTTCGTCACTTAATATTAATTCCCATGTTTCTCCCAAATTATTACTCTTAAATATATAGCCATTTTCTTCACCAATTAAACCATTTACAGCATAAACAACATTTGGATCATTTGGATCAAAAGCAGTGTCACCAAAATTAACATTTTCTCCTAAACCATTTTTAGCTGGCTGCCATGTCTTACCATTATCCACGCTCTTGAAAACGCCATGTCTTGAATCTAAATCCCAAACATCCATGAATCCTGATGTAGCAAATGCAATATTATGATTATGCGGACTTATGTGTATTGAGCTTATAACTCCATCAGTATCAGGATTGATTGTATCCCAGCTTAACCCTCCGTTTTCAGACCGATATATTTTTCCATATCGGCTTCCAGCAAGAATAACATTATTGTTTTCAGAATCTACTTCAATTGAAAAAATTGTTTCAAACTCTTCTCCTTTGCTTTTTACTTTTTTCCAATTTTCTGATGCATCTGTTGATTTATAGATATCACCATCATTTGAACCGGCGTAGATAATTTTATTATTTGTGGGATCTATTGTAACTGCCCAGATTTCTTTGTTATCTATTCCCTTACTCTTTTCCTGCCAACTTATTCCACCATCATAACTTTTGAAAACACCGCCGTCATAAGGGTAAAATTCATTATTTGTTATAGGATAGACTCCCGTATATAATATCTCTTGATTATTTGGATCAATTGCGATACTCAAAGTTTTGCCACCACCGGGGCCATTTGTTTTCTCCCACACGCACCCATTTGAGCAGCTTCCTCCCCGATCGATATCACATTCACCTAAATTTTTATCATGAAACCCATTATCACAGCAATTTTTTCCACAGATCCTACCACAATCGACTCCTTGCTCATTTCCATTCCATATGCCATCCTTACATTGCATATCAATTTTAGTTTTAGCGAGAGTAGGAGATTTAATTTGTCTTCCTGCTTCACCTACTAAAGTTTTGCAGGCAGTTAAAGAAATAACCAAAACAACCAAGATAACTACCTGGAAAATTTTCCTCTCTTTTTTCATAAATTCATACTAATTAATTATCCTATATAAATATTCTCAAAGAGTTTATAAAAAACAAACTTAATTTTTATCTAAATGAACATAGCAGTAATTTTGGGAGCAGCAAAAGAACCTATGCAATTAAGACTAGAAGAAGCTCTTAGAAGAGATTATGACCAGATTATCATTACCGGAACTCCAGAAGAGATTTGTTGTTTAGATGACCAACTACCTGATGTAAATGTTGCTCGTTATGAATCTTACTCAACATGGGGAAATTATGTTACTGTTTGTGACAATACTCAACCAGGAGATGAATTAACATTCATTGGTCATGAATCACATACTCACAGAATGCAAGTTTATCAGGAATATTTCAGTGATAGAAATATTGAGAATATTGTGCTACCAGATCCAAATCTTAAAGAGAAATACAGAACTTTTGATGTATTTAGTGCTACTGTTCATCGCTTAGGATTAGGACTAATACCAGAAACAATGAAGAAACAAGCAAGAGACAGGAATTCTTGTTTGAATAGACATATCATTCCATTAAAAAATAAGATAATGAATAAATCCTAATTAATTTTGCCCCCAACTCATTTACTCTAGACTGCTTTGCAGGGATTTATTCTTTCAACTTTTAGAAAAAACTACGACAACAACACTATTTTTAGCGGGTTTTATGACTTCTCCGTTTAATGTTCCTTCGGAACTTAAACTCCGACCTTCTCCACTACGTAGTTCAGGGAACTTAACATTGACTAAACGGTTCACTTCGTTCTCCCAAATTTTTTCCTATAACTCTAT
>CAZQLW010000063.1:0-4376 GCA_964594395.1 uncultured Methanosarcinales archaeon
CGGCAGGGATGCCTGCCTCACCTCGAAAAATCCAACTTCGTTTAAAACTGATGTTCTATTCAATAATTTCAGGGGCTAACGAAAGGGGCAATTTTCTAAAAAACTAAACTAAAAACGAAACGAACGAGGGGGGAATTCCGTACGAATTAGAAAGGTTTATATATGTAACATTGTTATATAGTTAATTATGTGCCAAAATAATGATGATTGCCATAAAGGATGTGGGTATCCTGAAAGAAGATGGCTGCAATTCCTGATACTAAAAGTAATATGTGAAAAACCCACCTATGGATATGATCTAATCAAGACAATAGAAGAACTAAGCGAAGGAAGACATAAAGTTAAGTCGGGGACTATGTACACAACATTAAGAAGAATGGAACAAGAAAATTTATTAAAATCAGAATGGAAAGAAAGTAAAAACGGACCTAACAGCAGGGAATACAAGATAACAAAAAAAGGGGAATCTTATCTAAAGAACTGGCTTGAGATGATAATCGAGAGAAAAAAGATGATGGATAAAATGGCAGAATTTTATAAAAATCAATTTGGAGATAAAAAATGAAAATTAATCACCTTTTAGAAAAATTATGCATCTTGACATTTATAATAACAGCACTGACTTCAATTCCATTACTTTCCAATTATTTTAGAGGCGTATCTCCAAAATTTCAATTGATAGTAGATTTGCATGTATGGTTTGGGACAGCATTCATAATATTTGTCATTATCAGAATCATAAAAAATAGGAATTTCGTAAAAGCCATGCTTAAAGGAGGCAA
Organism: uncultured Methanosarcinales archaeon; assembly: GCA_964594395.1. Taxonomy (GTDB): domain Archaea; phylum Nanobdellota; class Nanobdellia; order Woesearchaeales; family GW2011-AR9; genus CAZQLW01. The sequence continues at coordinate 783 of CAZQLW010000063.1, forward strand.
TTAAAATGTATATAAAAAATCTAAAATCAAAAGGAAAATTCTTACCAGATAGACCAAATAAAGAAGATATATTAAAAACAGATAATTTTAACCTTGTAGTTGTTTGTCTTGAAAAAGACCAGGAAATAAAACCACACCCCGAACCATATGCTGTTTTCTTTTTTGTGATGGATGGTAAAGGAATATTTACCAGTGAGAAAGGAGAAATAGAATTGAATAAAGGAGATTCTATTTTTATGGACGCAGATAAAATTAGGGGAATTAAATGTATTGAGAAATTAACAATTTTGGGGGTTCAGGATGGGCACTAATAAAAACAAAATAATAAAAGCAGAATCATTAGTAAAAAAATTCAACTCTTTTACAGCTGTAGACAATATAAGTTTTGAAGTTGGGAAAGGAGAGATATTCGGGTTGCTTGGCCCTAATGGCGCAGGCAAAACTACCACAATCAGGATGCTTACTGGAATATTCAAACCCACAAAAGGCAGGATTCATGTAAACAACTATGACATGAAAAAAGAGCCATTGAAAGCAAAACAGCTCATGGGAATCGTCCCTGAGATGGCGAACGCTTATGTTGATTTATCTGCTTACAAGAATATGGTTTTAATAGGAGAACTGTACGGTCTTGATAAACAATCAATAAAGAAGAAAACAGAAAATTTACTGAAGTTGTTTGGACTATATGAACGGATGCATGATAAAGTGAAAACATTTTCTAAAGGAATGAAACAGCGTTTAATTATAGCTATGGGCTTGATTAATGAACCAGAATTATTATTTTTAGATGAACCCACATCCGGCCTTGATGTGGAAAGCGTTAGACTGATAAGAGGGCTTATCAGAAAGTTTAATGATGAAGGGACAACCATTATCCTGACCACCCATAACATAGAAGAAGCGGATAACCTGTGTAATAAAGTTGCCATTATGAATCATGGGAAAATTGTGGCCATAGACCGGCCTGCAAGATTAAAGCATATAATTCAGAGCACTTCATCTATTGAGGTTGCCTTTGAGAAAAAAGTGAGTATAGAAGAACTCAAGTTTAAGGAAGTTGGTCCAATAAAAAAGATAGGTGATAAGATAAGGCTTTACACTAAAACCCCTGAAGAAACCCTGCCCCTCCTGTTTAAATATTCTCAATCTTCAAAAAACAAAATTTTATCTATTAACACTTTAGGGCCAAATCTTGAAGACATATTCGTAAAGTTAACTGGTGAGAAAAAATGAACATTTTAGAATTGGTAGAGCAGATAAAGAGGTCCTTGGCTATCGTCAAAAAGGACTTATCTATATACTACATGAAAGGACCAGTAGTAATTTTTGGCCTGCTTTTACCAGCATTTTTATTTATTTCTTTTGCCTTAGGTAAAGAATTGACAATGGAGTTCTTATTTCCAGGTTTGCTGGCCATGGCTCTTTTTTTCACATCAACTTCTATTGGCCCAGCGATAGCACCAACAGAAACAAGTACAAAAACCTTTGAAAGGATTATTTCGGCTCCAATATCCTTGTGGGCAATCATTTTTGGAGATATATTAGCATCCTTTTTATTTGGGCTATTTATAACTGCCTTTGTCTTCTTGTTAGGCATTGCTTTTTTGGGAACAGGGTTTATAACCTTAAGTCTGGCGATAGGTACAGTATTGGCTTCTTTTTGTTTTTCTGCATTCGGGTTAGTTTTATCTGCACCACCAACTGATAAGCCCTCCAACATAATGATGCTGTCTTCTCTAATAAAATTTCCTTTGATTTTCATAAGCGGAGTGTTTATTCCTCTCAGCCAAATGCCTGGTGCAAGTAGATTTATCTCATTTATTTCTCCACTAACCTATTATACAGACATAGCCAGATATTCAGTCGAAGGCATTAGTTATTTTTCCCCTGTCCTTAACTTATTGGTACTTTCAGGATTTACTGCCTTATTTTTTGCTGTAGCTATTATCTGGCACAAAAAGAGTTTGGCTAAAAGGTTTTAGATATTCTTTTTTCTAAAAAGAAGCAAAAACACGACGGAATTCCCCCCTACGAAACGACGAACTGAAAATTGCCCCTTGATACTTATTCTTGATTGCTCACTGTGTTCGCTTGATTGAATACGCCCCTGAAATTACTTTGATTTTTTGCTCTTCGAGCATCGTTGCACTAAAAATCAATCCCTCCAAGTATTCGGGAGAATAGAACAGGAATTTAACGGTTCCGAAACCTTGCAGGTTTCTCCACCCAAATCGCCTTCGGCGACTTCGTTAAATTCCGATGTTAAATACAATAAAATTTCCATTTCTTAGACGGTAAAGTTGGGGAGTTCGTGCTTCGCACATATAGTCTGCTTCGCAGAAATTTATTTTTGATAAGGGAGTTCCTTAGTCCTGACGGACATATACACTTTTACTACGTAAAAGAATTTATTATTAATTGAGGCGTTCAATTTTAATTAAATGGCACAATTCCATCATTATACCATCTTTGTGCAACAATGTTGGATACATTGCCCCCATTTCCAAGTTTTGCATTTGTTTCTGAAGATAAATCAGTTAAATACTGTCTAAACATACTATCAATATTTAAATCCAATCTATTATTATAAGTTCTAAATTGAACAATTTCTCCATCATCATTTAATGCACTCAGTTTTCTACCTACTATTTCTCCATTCATTTCAGCATATAATACTTGTTTATTTGAGTCCACTGCATTAGCTACAGTTGAAAATGTATTTCCTTTTCCAAGTCCTAAACAACTGCCAGATACAACATTGCCCATCTGTAAAACTTTCAAAGGATCTTTCTCAGCATAAATAGTTACTTCTCCCATTTTGGAATTATAGGTCTGATTCTCAAGACTTTTTATTGCGTTTAGTTGAGTTTTCAAATCTCGTTTGACATCTTCATCAATATCTGCTCTTTGTCTAAATTCTTTGTAGGAATCAAAGATTGTTTCATCAGCTACTTCTATTCCATAATGTGTAAATAATCCAATAGCTTCATCTCTGTGATGTCTAATTTGAGTTTCTTTTTCCGCTACAACATCTTCAATTCGTTCTGGACTATAGGTTCGAGTAATTCCTTCGACCCATTTAGATGTATCAATACCTTTTGAAGCATATCTTTGTAAAGCTTCTTGATTTTTATCATCAGTATATGAAATTGTTGAATTTCCTGTTACTGAATCTTTTATTAAACCAGAAAGTAATTGTTTATTATCATTAATTTGATAGTAAGTAAGAATTCCATTAATTAAGTCTTCATTAATTTCTGTAACCTGAACTGGTTCTCCAACAATATCGTCAAGTGCTCTTGAACAAGAATTTAACATAGATGAATATATCGAAGCTGTTCTTTCATTTCGTAACAACAAATCTACTTTATCTATCCTTTCATTCAATTGTTTTCTCAATACTTCATTTTCTGGATGCTTCTCAACTTCAGCTTCATATCTTGAAATCTGACCCTTTAATTTTGCCAGACCAAGCACTTTTTTATCTTTGATCTTTTTTCCTTGTAATTGAACAAGACTACAGTAAGCCAAGATCTCTGAATCTTCTGACAATCCTTGCTGTTCAACAGATTGAACTGCTTTTGAACCTAA
>CAZQLW010000064.1:0-4248 GCA_964594395.1 uncultured Methanosarcinales archaeon
AATTTTTTGGTGTGGGTTGCCTCACCAAAAAACTTCTGATAATTCCGCCGTTATATTCAATTATTTCAGTGCCTTTACTTAGAAAACGCAGTGCTTTTTTATTCCAAACTTGATAAATAAATCTCTGCACGTAAAGATAAACCCATGCTTCTTAACGGGACTGACTTCGTTTAGCAGGGATAAAACAAAGACGACAATTGCTACGCAACTATCTATAACATTTGCTAAACGGCTCCGTTTCACTCCGACCAAAATTTTTTGCTATAACTCTTTTTTCTCGGGGGCAACGAACTAAACTAAATCGGGGCTAAACTAAAACTAAAAACTAAATGGGGTTTGGGGGCAAAAAGTGTAAGAAATTAAAATAGGGCGTTCTTAAAAAATAATCTTTAGTCTTTATCTTTTTTGATGTAAAGATAAACTCCACCACCAACACTTAAAATGAATAGAATCAGAAGTAACAATAACCAAATATTAAAACCACCTCTTTTCATAGCTATTACTGTGACAGCCCCATAGATTAATCCTCCACCAACTAATAATCTTTTCATTCTTAAAAAACTTTATCCTTCATTCCCCTATAATCAATATACATTTTTCTTGCTTCTAAGATGATGTATAATGTACCAGATACTAAGATGATTTTAACCCAGTCAAATAATCCCAGAGGTACTGTTTTAAAGGCAATATTTAGTGGTGTATAAAGCACTACAAACTGCATTAATACCGAAATGATTACCGCCCCGATTACGAATTTGCTCGCTTTAAAATTAATTTTAAAATTCTTTGCTCTGTACGTCAACACGTTAAATAACTGAAACATAATTAACGTTGTAAAGGCGATTGATTTTGCTTTGATACTATCAACCCCGTAAAGATAAAACATCAGCAGAGTCCCGATTCCCATCACCACACCAACTATCAAAATGTTCTGGATAACATCCTTTGAAATTAACTTTTCTTCTTTTTGTCTTGGCGGCTTTTTCATAATGTCTTTGTTAAAAGGATCTAACCCCAGTGCTAATCCCGGCAGACCATCAGTCAGTAAGTTTACCCAAAGAATCTGAATGGCAATCAAGGGAAGCGGCCAGCCAATAAGAATCGCTATAAAAATAACCAGTATCTCTCCTAAATTTGAAGAAAGAGTATATTGAATAAATTTTTTGATGCTGTCATAAATACCTCTGCCCTCTTCTACTGCATTTACAATTGAAGTAAAATTATCATCTGTTAGAACCATATCAGAAGCTTCTTTAGCAACATCTGTTCCGGTTATGCCCATAGAGATACCAATATCTGCTTTTTTAAGAGCAGGAGCATCGTTAACTCCATCTCCTGTCATCGCAACAATGTGCCCTTTCTTTTTTAGAGCGTTTAATATTCTTACTTTATGGCCGGGATTTGCTCTTGCATAGATGATCGTTTCTTCTACTATCTTAGCTAATTTTTTATCACTTAACTGATCCAGTTCCTCGCCGCTTAAAGCTTTATCTCCTTCTTTAAATAGCCCTAATTCTTTCGCGATGGCAACAGCGGTTAATTTATGGTCTCCAGTGATTACAATTGTCTTAATACCTGCAGTTCTGCATTTTACAATAGCTTCTTTAACTTCCTCCCTAGGTGGATCAATCATCGCCTGCAAACCAACAAAAATTAAATCATTCTCAATTTCTTCTGGTGCTGCGTTATATTTTCCAGTTAATGGTTTATAGGCAAACCCTAAAACTCTAAGGGCATTATTGGCCATGTCCTGATTAATATTAAGAATTCTCGTTTTGTTTTGTTTTGTTAATTTGTTTACTTTACCGTTAACGTAGATGAATCTGCACTTATTTAGAATTACATCAGGTGCTCCTTTAACATAAGCGACATTTTCATTATTAATCTTATGAATTGTCGTCATCAGTTTTCTTTCAGCATCAAATGGGATCTCATCAACTCTTGGAAAATGTTTTTCCAGTGCCATCTTTTCAAAACCTGCCTTTCCAGCTGAAACAAGCAGCGCCCCTTCAGTTGGATCTCCAAATAGTTCCCATCTTTTATTATGATTCAATCTGCCATCATTACATAAAGCACCAATCCTTAAGAGCAATTCAATATTTTTTACTTCTAGTACTTCATTGCCGGCATGAATAAACTTACCTTGCGGCGTATAACCTTCACCAGTAACTTTAATTAAAGAATTATTAGCATAAATTTCTCGGACAGTCATTTCATTTTTGGTTAAAGTTCCAGTCTTATCAGAACAGATTATATTAGTGCTGCCAAGGGTTTCAACAGCAGGAAGGTGTCTAATCAAAGCATTTTGTTTGACCATTCTCCTAACACCCAGAGCTAAAGAAATTGTGACAATCGCAGGCAGGCCTTCTGGGATAGCAGCTACTGCTAAAGCAACAGCAGCTAAAAACATTTCGCTGACGTAAGCAGTTTCAAAAAAACCAACTGCTAAATATCCTCTTAAAACACCAGCTCCAAAAACAATAGCACAAATTCCAATAGTAACAACACCAAGCCATTTACCAAACTGCTTCAATTTTTCCTGCAGTGGAATCAGTTTTTCTTCAACTTCCTGAACCATTTCGGCAATTTTACCTATCTCTGTATTCATACCAGTATTAGTTACAATTGCCTTTGCACGGCCTTTTGTTACAATCGTCCCCATAAAGACCATGTTTTCTTGGTCAGTTACTGGTGTATTTTCCTTGAGAGGTTCAATAATTTTTTTTGATGGAACAGATTCTCCAGTTAATGATGCTTCATCTACCTGCAAGGCAGCAATCTGAATTAATCTGGCGTCAGCAGGAACTTTGCTTCCAGTTTCCAGAAGAACTATATCTCCTGGAACTAACTCTTTAGAATCAATTTCTATCTCTTTTCCATTCCTGATAACTTTTGCTTTTAACGCCGTTAATTTTCTTAAGGATTCAATAGCTTTTTCTGCTTTATATTCCTGAGTAAAACCAAACATACCGTTAAGAATTATTATGATTGAGATAACAATGGCATCTAGTCTTTCTCCTACTAATAAAGAGATTCCAACAGCCGCTAAAAGAATTAGAACAATAAATGAAGTAAACTGCCTGACAAATATTTGAAAAGGTGTAATCCTTTTTCTTTTTTCTATCTCATTAAGACCATCTTTCTCTAATCTTTGTTTGACTTCATTTTCTGTTAAACCTTTTTCAGAGCTTTTTAATGATTTGATTGTTTCAGGTATGCTTAAGTTATAATAATCAACCATTATATATCCTCTTTTATTTTATGCTTCTCAACATAAATCCTTTTAAAACAAGAAAAATTGCTATTATAAACAAACCCAAACCAATGAAATAAACTGTCTGCTGAACGTTAGTCATCTGAAACCCACTACTCCAAAGATAAGAACTAATTGCGATATAAACCAAAATATAAATAATACTTATTATCAAAATATGTCCTGATACAATTCTGTTTATTTTTATCCACGGAGCGTATTTCTCCAATTCTGATGATATTTTGTTATTTTCCATTTTCATAACCTCTTTATTTATCCAAGATTCTTTCTAACATATTACCTCTTCAAGAAGTATTTATTTAAAGTTTATAAAAATTTGCTATTACAAGAGTAATTTTTCTTAAGAGAATAAGTTAAAGAATCATTTCTTCTTTCTTTTCTTAACTTTTGCTAATTTTTTTAACTTATTAATTTTAGAACTCTTATCTTTTTTACTAAGACTTCTACTTTTTTTGGATAATTGTTTAACTACTTTCTCTAACTAAAAAAACAAAGATGAGAATGATAAAAACTATTAAAACTGAAAACTTTAAACAACATAATTAGTCTGCTATTCTCCGCCCCCGAACCCATGCGAATAGCAAAAGGTAAAGTAATGCCCCCGAGAATGTTAGTCTGCTAAAGCAGTAATTTAATCTTGGAGTTATAGCAAAAAACTACGTCAGTCCCTAAAGTACTTAGAAACGAAGTTTCTGGTATCCCAAAAATCTCTGATTTTTCAGGACATTGGCACTGAAATAACTCTACGCCAGCCCTTCGCTCCGCTACGGGACGTTGCACTCTGGCTTGGTCTTCCCTGCGGTCAGACGAGTATAACAGGAATTAAAACTTCGTTCGGTTGCACCTCACTACGCCCTTTGGGGAAATGATTTATTGTTTTCGCTCCGCTCAAACATAAATCACTTCTCTTAATTCCAACGTTATACGTAATTTTTTTGTCACCTTGTTGCACAACTTTCTAGATGTCGTTTTGC
>CAZQLW010000065.1:0-4196 GCA_964594395.1 uncultured Methanosarcinales archaeon
TTAATGAAAAAACCTCTGGGAGAACTAGTGTGCAAAGGATCCCCATAACTATTAAAGAGAGTTTTAAATTAATTTCTTTAAGTGCAGATGCAAAAGTTAGGTTTGTTTTAGGAAAAGGAAGACATAAAAAGGATTTAAAAATTTATTGTCAAGGGGATGTTGTCATTGTGGACGGCCCAAATAATTTAAGATGTTCTTCATCTGTAAAATATCTTGGGGTGACTTCAAATAAAGAAGAAAATTGGGACTACGCTGGATGGGGCTTGAAGAAATCTGTTTATCGGTTAGGAAAAGATGGCAAAGTTACTGATTTAGTTATTTTGGTTGATTCTAATCGTTTACCAGATAGTTTTATTCAACCAAAATTAGTTGGAAAATATCTTTCGGGAAAAATAACTTCGGAAGAACTTCTGTTGAATTTTTTAGAAGCACAAAAAGACAGAGCCGTATATTGGGGTGCTCCGGGTGTTAGTGATTGGGACAAGATTAATCCAGTTTGTAATGGTTTGATGAGAAATGTTTTTTATGGTATTTTTGGAGATGATTTTTTTAGAGATGTAAAAAGAGCTGGAATTAAACGTTTTCGTTCAAATATTTATTGGAATCAATATTTTAAGAAAAAAGGTGTTTATCATAATGTTGGTAAAAAAACTACTCTCTTACACTTAAATAATTATTTGGAAAAGAAAAATATTAAAGCCAAACCTGGAATGATTCTCCAGCTTGAGCATGATGGCGGTAGACACAGTGTAGTTGTTGGTAAAGTGACTGAAGATGGCAAGATCAGAACTATTTATACTGGGTACATTAGTGCTTTAAAGAAATTAAAAGGATATACTAACCCTACTTATGATACTGGTGTTGGTGAAATATTAGAAACCACTATTCCTGCAGACTTATCGCACAAGAACTATAATGTTGAAGGTCTAGTTTTTACTGACAAACTTGTTGATAAACTGGCAAGAAAACACAAAAGAAAATATCTTGCTAACTAATAATTGTTGATTTTATCTTTTAAATCTTCCAAATACAACTCTTTGCGAGCGTGGATCAGGATAGATATAATCTAAATTTTCAACATTAATTCCTGCATACTTATAGTGGAGAATAAGGTCTTGTGCGTTTAAAATACCGTCTCCTTTAATATCATTCTCAAAAATTGAAGAAACATCATCTTTTAGTTCTTTACTTAAGTCTTTGTAAAGCACTACAACATGCCAGAATCGGCTTTTACCTTTGTTAGCAAAGAACATTAAATCTCCTTCTCTAACGTCCTTTCCGTATCTTAAAATTACTGGTTTCCCTTTTTTATTTGTAATTACGCCGTTCCAATGCAAAAGATATTCTTTGGAAAATTGGGTTTGACGTCTAATATTGTCTGCGTAAGAATATTTATGCTTGCTGTTAATATGTCTCTCTGCACCAACAATTAAGTCAGCACAATCAAATCCTTGGTAAAGCTCAGTTTGGTGTGTTTTATCTCGCCGTGAACCCATGGTTGCTGAGCCATAAACGCCAGGAACATTGAAATAAGAAGTTAACCATCCTCGAAAAGTTTTATCTTTAATGTAACTAACTCTTAGAACCTTTTCACTGATTCCACCTTTAACCAAATCATGCTCGTCAGCAGTTTTCAAAGTTTTGTTTTTTGTACTGGTTCTGACACTAAATCGCATTGTACCTAATCCTGCATAATTTTTAAGTTTGACTGGTTTAACATCTGCAGTTAAAGGAGCTAAACCTTTAGTTTTTTTGTGAGGAAAATTATTGTAATTGATTTTGTCCCAACCAATCCACTTCCTTGTTCTTTTACTTGAATTGCCATAAGGGTCGATGATACTGATTTCTGGTTCTATTTTATGCCATTCAAAAACAAGTTCTTCCAACTGTTTTCTTATTTCTGGAGAGGGGTTTGTTTTGATTTTCCTACCTTTAATCTTAATTCTTGGAACTGAAGAATAATATTCTGTTTTTCTCCCGTTTTTTATTTTTATAACTGGATAAATGAAAACTTCTTCCTCCCCTTTAACTGCAAATTTTGGTTTATTGGAAGGAGTATTATTGTCAACTGCAGAAAGAAGAATCACTTCTTCAATTTTTTTTTCTAAATCGCCTTCTATAGGTTTTGGCGGTTCCTGTAATTCTAAGAATTCTTCATATAAAAAATCACCATTTACTTTTCTTTTTAATGATACTTCTTGAGAGTATACTTCTCTTTTGTTTTCTTGATTACTTAATTGGGCTGTTGGGTTTTGACCTATTAGAAAAGTAGACAACATTAATAATAGAAAATCTTTGCTTTTAGTAACCATAGGCCCTTATTTTATACTTTTTTTAAAAAGGTTACTATTCCAGGGTAGTCTTTAATGTGGGAATGGCTCTCCCCGTCTCTCTTATTAATTAAAACTAAAGAAGTGAAAATGATGGGCCCACCCGGACTCTCGCTGAAAAGCGTGATCAAAAAAGTGTTCACACTTTTTTCGCCTCGAACCGGGGATCAATGCCTTACTTTAATTGGTTATGGGTATTGGGTATTGAGTTCTGAGTTTCTTTTACTCATAACCCATAACTCACCACTCATAACTAATATGTAAGGGCACTGTCATAGCTTCTAGCATCCTAAGATGTCACTAGACCATAGGCCCACTTTTAGTGCTAAGTTGTTCCTCATTTAAAAAAGTTTCTAGCGATTTCAAAGTAGAAATCTTTATATAATCCTAAATTTTACTTTATCTTATGTCTTTCCTAGCAAAATTGGCTCTTGCTAAAGTAAAATTAAGAGGTGTAGATAAAGCTGGCCGTACTGATGAGAAGCTCGGCGAGATTATCCGTAACTTTTCTTATGATGAAAAGGAGGTTGCTACTAAACGCCGTCAAGCATCGCGCAGTTTTCATAATACTTTGCGTTTGATTAACCGTGTTGATGGTCGCCAAATTTCCCTTTCGGACGAGAAACTTGAATTGAAACAATACCTTTCTTTGGTAAAAAAACAGATTATGGATATTGTTAAAGTTGTTAGTTTGATAAAAAGTCTTGTTGAAGATGAAGATTTGCAACTTTTGTATGATGTCCGTGCTGCTTTGAGTGTCTTGGAAGATTTTGTTAATGCCTTAAAGAAAAATGTTCGTGGTCTGAAAGTCCCCCGTGAAACTAAAAATAAACTTGAATCTATTGCTAAAGAGATTGACCATTCTTTTGAGAAATTGTTGACTGATGTCCAAGCTATGGTCAGTAAAATTTACCAATATTTGCGTTCTACCGGTTTTAAGACTGAAGCTTCCCCTACCCAGGAAATCGATCTTGGAACTTTTGTTCGTGATAGAACAAGACTAAAAAGACAGGTTAATGGTAAAGTTCAATATATTCGGTTTAAGATTAAAGAGTTGATTACGCAATTAAATGAAATTAAAAAATCTTCTGAAGATAAAGATAAAATTTCTTCTTTGGTTACTGTCCTTGCTTATTTTAATAAACAATTTACTGGTTTGGTGGAATTTTCTTTGTCGCGTGGAGAGATGAGTACGCAAGTAGTCTTAAGCAGTATTACGATGCAGAAAAAGTATCTTAAAGAACTTGATGAATTGAAAGTTGAGTTGGAGAAATTCGAAGAACTTATTGGGCAGACAAAAAACGAAAAACAGAAAGCTAAACTAAAAAATGATTATGTCTTATTGCAAGGCGAGATAGACGATATCCAAGATGAACTGAAAGATATTGCTGATACTGAAAAAGAGGAGAAAAAATATATTCGGTTAGAAGCAAGGTACGGTAGAAGAGTTAAACGCGGTATTGGAAAAATAGCCAGAGGTATTGCTGCTGGTGTTGCCTTAACAATAATCGGTTCTATGGCTACTTGTCATATCGCTAAGCAGGAGTCTATGGGGCAGAATTTTGAACAGGGTTACCATCAACAGATGGAAGAGCATCGGCTTGAAGAACAGGACAAACAAACCGAACAAACTAGAAAAGAGTTTGCTAAAGCGGGTGTTAAACTACCCAGGTTAAAAGATAGTAAAATAAGAGATGGTTCTTCCGGCAAAGATTTTAGTTTTAAGAAATCTTCTGGGAATGAATATGTTTTTGAATTTTATAATAAAAACGTAAGTGTTGATCTTAATGATTACAACCAAATCATTCATTTTAATGAAAAAACCTCTGGGAGAACTAGTGTGCAAAGGATCCCCATAACTATTAA
>CAZQLW010000066.1:0-4180 GCA_964594395.1 uncultured Methanosarcinales archaeon
ATAAAGGACGTTGACTAATTCTGACCAACAAATTTATAAAAAACAAGCGTATTTTACATAAAAGTGAGAGAAAAATATAAAGGAGATATCCGTTCGATTTCTCACCATATATAATAACGGATATAGAATAAAAAAAATGAGTAATATACTAAAAAAGGACAGAGAAGTAGTTATACCTGGAGAAGTTCTTGCTGAAGGCATGGATTATTTACCCGGAGATAACACTTACAGAGAAGGTGAAAAAATCTTCTCAAAAGTTTTAGGATTAGTAGGAGTTGCTGGAAGAGTAATGAAAATTACGCCTTTATCAGGACCGTACATACCTATGACTGGTGACAAAATTATCGCTAAAGTTTTTGACATTACGATGTCTGGCTGGCGGTTTGAAACTAACACTGCTTATTCAGCAATGATGAATGTTAAAGATGCATCTTCAAGATTTATTAAAAGAGATGAAGATTTAAGCAAGATTCTTGCTATTGGCGATTATGCAGTTGTGAAAATTACCAAAGTAACTTCACAGAATTTGATTGACTTAACAATGAAAGAACCAGGATTACACCAAATCTCTGGTGGAAGGTTAGTTAAAATTAATTCTCAGAAAGTTCCAAGAATTATTGGTAAACAAGGAAGCATGATTTCTTTAATTAAAGAAAAAACTGGTTGTAACATTACTGTTGGACAGAATGGAATTGTTTGGATTAAAGGCGAATCAGAGAAAGAATTACTTGCAGAGAAAGCAGTTAAAATGATTGAAGCTAGATCTCATGAAGAAGGTTTAACTGATAAAATGGGCAAGTTTTTAACAGGAGGTGAGCAATAATGGCTTACACTGAAAGAGTAGACGGAAGAAAGTTTGATGAACTAAGACCAATGGAAGCTAAAGCTGGAGTTATTCCTAACGCAGACGGTTCTGCTTTAGTTAAAGCTGGTAAAACTACTGCTTACGCAGCTGTTTATGGTCCAAGAGAACTGTTTCCAAGATTTAAACAAAACCCTAAAACTGGGATTGTTAGGTGCCATTATGGAATGATGCCTTTTTCTGGTAGTGGTGAAAGAATTCGACCAGGAAATAGTAGACGATCACAGGAAATTGCAATGGTAATAGAAAAATCATTAAATGCAATGATTGATTTAAGTGCATTTCCTAACGCAGTTGTTGACATTTATGTTGACTTACCACAAACTGATGCGGGAACAAGATGTGCAGCAATTTCTGCAGCGTCTATTGCTTTAGCAGATGCAGGAATTCCAATGAAAGACATGATTTCTTCTGTTGCAGTTGGAGAAGTTGATGGTACTGTTGTTGCTGATTTATGTTATGATGAAGAAGCTTATGATGCTATTGTATCAGACATTCCAGTAGCAATGACCCATAACACTAAAGAAATTACTTTGTTACAGATGGATGGAGAAATATCTAAAGAACATTTAATGAAAGCTTTAGAGATGGCATCTATAGCAACAGATAAAGTTTACGAATTACAAATGAAAGCTTTGAAAGATAAGTTTGTTCCGAGGTCAGAAAAATGATAAGTAATAAAGAAGCAATTTCAACACTGGCAAAAGTTGGTAAAAGGTTAGATGGTCGAGGATTACTTGATTATCGGCAACCAATTCAGCTTGAAACTAATATATCTTGGACTGCTGAAGGTTCAGCTAAAGTTCAAATTGGTGAAACTGTAGTAATGGCCGGAGTAAAGTTAGCTATTGAAAAGCCATATAATGATACTTCTGATCAGGGTGGAATCATGATTAATGCTGAACTTTTACCTTTAAGTTCACCTGAATACGAATCTGGTCCTCCAGGAATTAAAGCTGTTGAATTAGCAAGAGTTACAGATCGTGGTATCAGAGAAGCTAAAGCTATTGATATGAAGAAACTTTGCATTACTCCTGGTGAGAAAGCTTGGTTTGTAATCATTGATATTGTTACGATTAACGATGCTGGAAATCTTTTTGATGCTGCTAGTTTAGCTGCGTTAACTGCTTTGAAAGCAGCAAGGTTCCCTGAAGTTGATCCGGAAACTGGCGCTATCAATTATAAGAAAAAAACTGATGAACCATTACCGCTTTTAAAAGAACCGTTAGCAGTAACTATCTATAAGATTAATGGACAATTACTTGTTGACCCTACAACTGAAGAAGAGCATGCTTATGATGCTCGGTTAACAATCGCTTCTGATGAGAAGGGAACAATTTCTGCAATGCAGAAAGGTGGAGAAATGCCTTTAACAATTGACGAAGTTGGTAAAATGGTTGATATTGCTTTAGAAAAAGCAAAGTTTTTAAGAGCTGAAGTAGATAAAACAGTAAAAGGTAATTAAAAATGGTAAAGAAGAAAGAAAGTCTGGACGAAGAGAAAGTTGATTATACTAAGTATGAAAAAGCTCGGATGGTTGGTTCAAGAGCTTTACAGTTAAGTATGGGCGCACCATTCTTGGTAAAACTTTCAAATGATGGCCTGGAGAAAGTTAGGTTTAATCCGATTGAAATTGCTTTAATGGAATTTGAAGAAGGTATTTTACCAATGACTATTAGGCGGCCTATTGCTGGTGTTAGATAACTTTTTATTTTTTTTAATCTTTTTTTTAAAATGAAAAATCAAATCACTAAAGAAAAGTTGGACAAATATTTCTCAATTACTAAAGAAGCTTTGGAAATGGCTCAAGATAAGTTTGATTCTTCTCGCTTAGCTGAAGCAGAAGATTTCTTTGATATGGCTTCTCGATATTATTCTGATGCTGGGCATTTCTTTAGTAAAGATGATTATATTAATGCTTTTGCAGCTTTGAATTATGCCCATGGTTGGTTAGATGCAGGTGCAAGAATTGGCTTGTTTCAAGTTAAAGATTCGAGATTATTTACTGTTGATGATTAAATATATAGTTTATATAACTACTCTAAAGTAACAATTAAACCGAAAGCTTTATAAATAATTTAGCTTATTTATATTAATATCACGTTTAAAGAGGTTCTGAGTTTATTTAAGAGGATGATATTAAAATAAATATCGCGATGTTAATTAGGAGGAAATAATCAAAATGATCGTACAAAAAGATTTTTTAAACAAACTGAAGGACTTCGGTCTGAACTCTTACGAGAGTAAATTATGGGTAGCATTATTGTCAAGAGGCGTATCAACTGCCGGTGAATTATCTGACATTTCTAATGTACCGCGAAGTAGAGCTTATGATGTTTTAGAAAGTTTAGAGAAAAAAGGTTTCGTTATTGTTAAAGTTGGTAAACCTATCAAATATCTTGCTGTTCCTCCAACAGAAGTTGTAGAGCGTGTAAAGAAAAAAGTTTTGGAAGAAGCTGATCAAAGAAATAAAGTTTTATCAAATTTAAAAGAATCTGATGTTCTTGAAGAATTAAACACCTTACATGTTGAAGGAATTAAGTTAGTTGATCCAACTGATAAGTCTGGTGCTTTTCGTGGAAGAGACAAAGTTCATGAACATTTAACTTCAATGGTTAAAAGGGCACAAAAAAATGTTACTTTATTGACCTCTAAAAACGGTTTTGAAAGAAAATTTGAACTTTTAAATTCTGCTTTGAAAAAAGCTGCTAAGTCTGGTGTAAATGTTAATGTTGGAGTTCCAGCAGGTGTTAATAAGGAATCAGTTGCAGAGATGTCAAAGTATGCTACTGTTAAAACTGCAACAAACAAAAGTAATGCTCGGTTTTGTATTGTTGACAATAATGAAATGTTACTTTTCTTAACAGATGATAAGAAAGTACATAAGAGTTACGATTCAGCTGTTTGGGTTGAAGCACCACATTTCATTGATTACTTCGGTTCTTTGTTTAACAAAGAAATGAAGCAGTAAATTTTTGTGATACATAATGAAAATTAAAACTACTTTATGTGCATTGGCAGCTGTTTTAAGTATTGGTGCCGCTGGTTGTAATGGTCCTAGAACTGAAGGAGTTCATTATCCGGAGAAAGGATGTTCTTTTAACAATTATTACTTTACTTTCCAAGATGATAAATTACTTAGTGTAAATGCTCCTTGTGTTGAGAATTTTAATACTAGAACATGTTTATACACTCCTGGGAATAAAAAACAATGTAAAAATACTGGTTCTGCTAAAGAAATCAGTCAGGAAGTACTTGATAAATATCTTCGAATTTATGATGAAGGTCAGAAGAATAAATAATAATTCTTAAAATGGC
>CAZQLW010000067.1:0-3904 GCA_964594395.1 uncultured Methanosarcinales archaeon
TTACATTCTTGATTCCAATAGATTGCACAGAAGATCCACTTGCATCAACTTTTACTGTTTGTGCTGGAAAACTTAACGGAATATTACTTCGACGAAGTTGGTCCATTAAATCTTGTTTTATTGCGTCTTGTACTTGTGTAGAACTTTCTTCAATTGATCCAAACTGACTTCTTACAAAGCCTAATCCTAAACCTAGAACTACGAAAGCAATTACTACTATAACTATCATTTGAATTGATAAGTTCAAAGAACCTTTTTTATCAAACATTTTTTTACACCTCTTTTAAATTATTATATGTTGAAACAATATCTTTTAATATAAAAATGTATCGAAAGGTTTAAGCTTAATTGATTAGAATTTATTACTTTTTAGCAGGTTTTTTAGGCAAAATCTTTTGAAATTTTTGTTTCATATCTGCCAGAACGCCAAACTTGTACTTTAAATCTCTCATATCGCGACAATTAACGATCATTGCGTTCAATTCTACTTCAATTTGATTACTATCAGTAGGAGTGATTTTAGCTTTAGGCAAATCTTCCTTTCGGAACATCTTTAATATTTCTTCCAGATGTTCTTTATCAGGTACAACCCATGTTTCGTTACAAACATGTAACTGATGTTTCCTTTGATATGTTTTGAATAAGATTCCCATTTTAAGCTTAGTTTGTTGTTTCAGCTTTTAAATGTATTGGTTATAATTCTTTAACCATATAAACGCCTTCCAATTTATAACCCAACTTTTGATAATATCCCCTTACACCAATCCCAGAAATAACGACGATTTTATTTTTACTATTCTCTTTAGCAATTTTCTCAGCTTCTAATAATAATTTCTTCCCCCAACCTTTATGCTGTATATTACCTTTTTCTCCTAAAGAAGTAGCAGTACCATAAACATGCAACTCTCGTACCAAAGCAGATTTTTCTGTAATCTCTTCTCGCAATGATTCAGCAGGAAATCGCATCCGTAAAAAACCAACCAATAAATCATTTTTAGTATCTTCAACGCTAACAAAGAATTCTTTCCCTTTCGAAGCAGAATACTCATTGACTTTAATCCCTACAGAATCCCAATCAATCTCTTGTCCTTTTGGTTCTCGACATCTAATACATCGACAATTAAGATCATAATTCTGGTGAATGTATTGTCGTAAATTTGTCATCTCTACACCTGCAGCAATTTGATACGTAGGAATATCTCTCTGTACTCGCATCACTCGACAATATTCTGGAATAAATTTCTTAAATTCTGCAATTAATGAAGCAGCTTCTTTTGCATCTAATGGCTTATAATTTCCAGCAACAAATTCATCATACAACTTTGTTCCTTTAGTAACCATGCATGGATAAAGTTTAATCATATCGGGTTTATATCCATCATCTGTAAACAATTGTTTCATTCCAGCCAAATCTTTTTCTTTATCAATTCCCGGTAATCCAGGCATATAATGACCAGCAACTTTAAAACCGAGATCTTTTAGAATCCGAATAGAATCTTTTGTTTGTTGAGTAGTGTGTCCTCTTTTCATTTTCTCTAAAACATCATCGTAAACAGATTGTATTCCTAACTCTACTCTAGTACATCCTAACCGCAACATTTCATTACCTTCTTTTAACATCCCATAATCTGGACGAGTTTCAATACATAAAGCAGTACACCTAACTACAGAAGTTTCATTTCTTTTTTGTTCAGTTTCTAAAGTAGTTTCTTTTTTTAATGATAAAATTTTCTGATGTAATTTAGCAAGTCTTTCTTTGTTACCAAAATCTTTAGTAGGTAAATCAAAAAAATCTTTGAAACGTAAGAAATCAAACTCTCCATTCTTGAAAAACTTTTCAGAGAAATCGTTCATCGCTTGAAACGCTTCTTTAACAAACTCTTCTTGATAATCTTCTGGAAAACTAGGAAAAGTTCCACCCATTAAAATTAGTTCTACTTTCTCACAATTATGTCCCAGCAAAATGTATTGTTGTAATCTGTTAAAAACTTGTAAATAAGCACTGTACTGGTTTCTTATTCCGCGCATTGTTGCTGGTTCTTTTCCAGTATAGGATTGAGGAACATCACCAAACTCGCTCTTAGGACCACCAGGACACATGATACAAGGTCCTCCACTATTAGCATGTGGACAAGGCATTGGTTTTGTCATGATGGCTACAGGTGCAACTCCAGAAATTGTTCGAGTTGGTTTTGTAAGCAATTTCTTTTTCAAAAAATCTAAATCCTCAACATTGCAATGTAATAAGATCTCAATATTAGTGGGAATACTCTTCAGTTTATACTTCTGCGAAATCTCTCTTTTTAACTTAGCCAACTGTCTAGCAGAATAGCCCTTTTGCTTCAGTTCCGAGATGATTTCTTGATGAAAGTCCATACTTTAACTTAATTTAGGGTATTTAATATAAGATTTACTAAGAAAAATAAAATATAATTAATTCTACCGATATATTTATAAACCAATAACAAAAATAACCTCAACATGGTAACTAGAATAGGAACAAAACAAAGGAAAACTAGACATAAGTATAGACAACATTACCGAAATAGAGGTAAAATCTCTTTAACTCAATATTTTCAAGATTTGAAAGAAGGAGATAAAGTTGGTCTTAAAGTTAATCCCGGAATTCAAGAGGGTAGATTTTTTCCAAGATTTCACGGATTACACGGAACTGTTATCGGAAAAAAGGGTTTTTGTTACCAAATTAAAATCAAAGATGGCGGTAAAGAGAAGTTGTTAAATGTTCACCCTATCCACTTAATTAAATGTTAAAAAATGGCAAATCCACAAATTGTTGAATCTGAACCTTTAGCTCTTGTAGACGTTAAAGCTATCTTGGACGAGATTGAAAAACGTGATAAAGAACTTAACTACCTTTCTAATAAAGCTAAAGAGTACATTGATCAATTTGTTAAATTAACATTAAATCAAAAAAAAGAACTTGTAAAAAAATTGGTTGATATCAATTTAACCAGACTAAAAGAGGAGCATATTGCTAAAATTGTAGATTTTCTACCTAGAAACGATGATGAACTTAAAGCTGTTTTGCAAGGGTTTCATCTTAACATGCCCAAAAAAGATACGGACAGTGTCTTAAAAATTGTGGCCGAGTTTATTCCAAAATAATAATAAGGGAATAAATTTCTGTTTTTGTTAAAAAAAAGCGTAATTTTTATTAACTTGAAAAGAATATCTCTTAAATAAATATAATAAAATGGAAACATCAACAAAACCAACAGTTCGAGAAGAACAAGCAATCGTGCTAGATTATTTACCGCACGGTTACCCGTTTGAACATGGTGCAATGAAAACTCCGATTGTTCAAGCTATTGGGATGACCCATTTAACAGTTCTGGAACTGATTCCTAAAAAAGGTGTCCATTTACAACCTTATCATGAAGTTTATATTGGCGAGGGAAAACGGGACGAGATTCATCACATTAAAGGTAGAATTCCTATCGAAAAGTTAACTTCTACTGCTAAAAGTGAACTAACTCATGCTGTGGAAGAAATTGTTAACAAAAATGAACAGAGGTTTGTCCAGTTTTTTAATAAAGCCCAGCCATTAACAATGAGAATGCACCAGTTAGAACTTTTGCCTGGCCTGGGTAAGAAACATATGTGGGAAATTATTATGGCTAGAAAAGCTAAACCTTTTGAAAATTTTGAAGATTTAAAGAACCGGGTTAAGTTGTTACCTGACCCTAAGCAGACAGTAGTAAAAAGAATTATTTCTGAATTAGAAGGTAAAGAGAAATATCAAATCTTTACTGGATAAAATTAAAAATGTTTATAAAACCATCTTCATTCTTTCTTTAAATGGCAAAAAAAGATCAGAAACAGGACACAAAAGGAATAACTGTAAGTAAAGATAAAGACTTCAGTGAGTGGTACACCCAAGTAA
>CAZQLW010000068.1:0-3877 GCA_964594395.1 uncultured Methanosarcinales archaeon
TTCTATTGGTAGATTCTGTACGGCAAGTTCTGGAGAATGGATTAAATCTTTTGGGAATTAAGGCTCCGCAGGAGATGTAGAGAATGACAAGTGATATTGGATTACAGAAAAAGTTGTTAATTAAGATGTTAAACAATAGAGTTATTGGTGCTAAACACATTCGTTTTGACACAATTGTAAGTAATGTTGCTTCGCATGAAAAAGGTGCTTTGAAAAAAGAAATTGAAAACTTATTAAAGAAAGATTTTCTTGTCTGGTATCATAAGAGTAAGAAAGCAATCCAGTTAAATAAGTATAAATTGAAAGAAATAAGAGAGTTTTTGGAAAAAGAGTAAATTCTTACTTTGAGCTTTTGAAAAGCCCACGACAGAAACATTTATATAGTTAAAGATTATTTAGTGAAATATGGAAATAGAAAACTTAGACAATTCAGTTTTTTTAGAAATAATGGGACCAACTACAAGAAACAGAATTATTGATTTCTTAATTACTAACGAAGATTTTGATTTCACTTTAAAAGAAATTGCTGAAGGGAGTTATGTTGGTTATGCTACTATCAAAAGGATTTGGGAACAATTTGCAAAGACAAATTTAATTAAACCAACTAGAAAAGTAGGCAAAGCTGTTTTTTATAAGTACAACTCAGAAAATGAATTAGCTAAAAAGATTAAGAATTTCTACTTGGATATCGTCTTTACAGAGATTGAAAGTGAAGTGAAAGAAGAACCAGTGAAAGAACAAGCAGTGATTGAAGCAGCTGTTTGATTAAAGCCCCGCAGGAGATGTAGAGAATGACATTATACTTCATAACCGGAAATCCAGGAAAACTAAAAGAAGTACAAGAAATTATTCCGGAAGTAGAAGGGATAGAATTAGATCTACCGGAAATCCAATCTCTAGATCCAATGGAAATTATTAAAGAGAAATTAGAGATTGCTACTAAAGATAGAGAAGGAGAATTCTTTGTTGAAGATACTTCTTTATATTTTGAATGTTTAAATGGTCTTCCTGGGCCTTTAATCAAATGGTTTTTAGATTCTTTGGGTAACGAAGGGATTTATGAATTAGTTTCTAAATATGAAAATAACAAGTGTATTGCGAAAACAGTTGTCGGTTATTCTGACGGAACAGATTTGCATTTCTTTGTTGGCGAACTGAAAGGGACAATCGTTGCTCCTTCCGGAACAGGCTTTGGCTGGGACCCTATTTTTATGCCAGATGGTTTTGATAAAACTCTGGGCGATTTCTCTGCAGAAGAAAAGAATAAGATTAGTATGCGCAATGATGCGTTGATGAAATTAAAGAAACATTTACAAAATTAACATTTTTTGCAATTTTCCACCCAAAAAATTAAATAATCCAAAATTATTCTATTAAATATGCCCGCTACTTCTAGTCTTGACGCAAAAGATAAAGCTATTTTGTACTGCCTCGATCAAGATGCTAGGCAAGCCAATTCTATCATTGCCAAAAAAACAAGATTGTCAAAAGAAGTTGTTAATTACAGAATTAAAAGATTACAAGACCAAAAGATTATCAGAAGTTTTTATGCTATCATTGACAATTCTAAATTGGGTTACATGGTCTTCCGGGTTTTTATCAGATTTCAAGATGTTGACATTGACAAAGAGAAAGAGATCTTACGATATCTTAAAAAACTTAAATCTGTCGGCTGGGTAATTCTCTTAGAAGAAATGTACGACCTTGCAATATTAATCTGGGCCAAGAACGTTTTTGAATATAAAGAAATCTTTGACAAAATCTTAGAAAATTATGGTGGATATTTCCAAGACACTTTTGTAACCATCATAACTCAGATTCACCATTACATGAACAATTGTCTTTATGATCAAAATGATTTGTTTGAAAGAGTTATCGGAGGTAAAACTAAAACAATCACTTTAGATAATCTTGACATGCAAATTTTATGGTTTCTTTCCAAGAACGCCAGAGAACCGTTGTTAAACATGGCTAACAAACTTAAAGTTGCTCCAAACACAGTTAAACAAAGAATAAAAAATCTTAAAGAAAAGAAAGTTATTGTTGGCTTTAGACCAAAAATAGATATAGGGCAGTTAGGTTACCATAATTATAAAATCTTTCTCAAACTAACTGATGTTAATCCTAACGTCAGGCTAAGACTAAAAGAATATCTTAAGTTAAATAATAATGTAACTTATGTTACAGAAGCAATTGGTAGGGCAGACATAGAATTTGAAATTTTAGTTAGAAATAGTCAAGAGTTAAGAAGAAATCTTAAAGAATTAAGAAAAAACTTTGGCCAATTAATCAGGCATTACAGGACAGTTGTTGTTAATAAAGAATATATTGTAGATTATTTTCCTGAGGTTAAAACTTAACTCCGACTAATCGGGTCTTTCTTAGAAGTAAAATGTTTCATTCCCAAATACGGCCGAGTTGGTTTAGCTACCCTACTAACTGCTAAAACAGAATCTCCATGGTAAAAGAAATCATTTTCCCAGCCAAGATTCATCATCATCTGATTAAACTTATCTACGTCCAAAGTTCCGGAATCAATAACCAACACTGCTTGAGCATTATGATGAATTCCTTCATTTAATTCGTGATCTTCCCTAATCAAATAAAATGATTTCATTTTTTGTTCACTGTCATCAATCACGATTAAAGGTTCTTTAGAAAGCAAATGATCCGGATAAATTTGATATCCGTCGGCAATGCCTTTATTCAAAAAGTCAATTGAAGATGGTTGACAATAATAACTTAAATCCTTTCTAGAATCGCCTTCTGTAACTAATAGGTCTGGTTTATTTGCATCTTTTCTGGCTTTAATCATCCATCTTTCTTCAACCATTAAACTCTTCATCCAAGCAGAAATTCTAGTTAGCAAACTTTTATCATAATGAGGCCCAAACTCTCTAATTGCAAAAATGTCCCTTTCTCTAGCATACATCTCCCACATATTGGGTTGATTGAAAGGAGTACCACCAAACTTAGTAAACAATATTTGTCTATCCATTAAATCTCCCAGTTCTTTAAAATGTTGAGGAGAAAGTTTAGTTAAATCAATGTTTAATACTGAAGGTAACTCAGGGAGAGTATAAAGTCCCTCTTTAATACAATGCAGTAAAGCTAAATCTGTAACCTGTTCATTTTTATCTATTAACAACAACTCAGCATTACGTTGCTCTTTTTCTCTTAACTCTTTCACTAACAAACATTCTTTTCTAGCTAAACCACAACCCCCAGCAACGACTAATAAATCTTCTTCTAAATAATCATTATCTAATAAAAAATCTAAAAATTGTAAATATTTTTTATTCTCAAACTTTCTGTTAACAGCATCCTGGTAATTAATAAAAGCGTTATAAGTAGAGTAAAGATTAGATTGTAAAGGTCTTAAGTCCCAAACATGAGTAATGTCTGTATTATATTGAGATTTAAGTCTTTTTCTTAACGGAGATTTGATTTTTGTTGGACCTTGAGCAAGAATATTTTTTAGAATTGATTCATTCTCGCTTTTCCTTCTTGAATAAACGCTTAAACTTCTTAACATCGCTCCAAAATGCCGTTCATCTTCTTCGGAAAGATTTTTTTGTAAGAACTTATAATAAAGGTTCATAAAAATGGTTAAACTACCGATCCCCACATCTTCAAATATTTTCACGTTGGTTTTGAATTCGTTTGCTTTTTCTTCTCCCAAACTAAGAGCAATATCATGTTCTCTTTTCCTGATATAGGGTTCTGGATCGTCCAATTCTAAAAGATAAATTCTTTCACTGGTTTCTTCCATTTCACGAGCACGGCGATCTTTATCAATTGCGCGTAAACGCATCATTTCATTAAGTTGGTTAATTGACATTTCAGTGGTTAAATGGTCTTGTTTATTAATATCATC
>CAZQLW010000069.1:0-3799 GCA_964594395.1 uncultured Methanosarcinales archaeon
ATAAATGCCCCGTGGCTTTAGCCCGGGGATAGGGCGTTCTTTATTTTGTTACTTAATTCTGACAATATAGTCCCTGACAAGAAGAATAGTCAATCCCTTCTTTCTGGGGGATATACCCGCCATTTCCTAAAATCTCTCTCTGATACAAAGAATCATTTACTCTAAGATTTAATAAGTCTGAACCAATTGATTTATATTCTAATTTTTTACCAAGATCCTCATTTAACAATCTTGGTGATTCAGTATCTGGCATTAAGTGTGCTTTATGCAAATAATTGTCTTTTGGATGTAAACCTAAATAAACCTGTGGTTCCGCAGATTTAGCAATATACTTCATTATTGCAGCAACTTCGTGCGCAGCATCGTTTCCCTGTGACATTTTAATCTCTAATAGTATTAGAAGGCATTTTCACTTATATTTCTTTCGCAAGAAAGTGGGACATTTAAGTCAAAAGAAGAGTTTGTGAGGATAAAGTTATTGGGGTTTCAATGATTCTGAATAATAAATATCAAGACATTTGTATAACAAGTGTTAAATTGAATTATCACTCCAAGTCAATTCTTTGCAGAGTTATTCTTCTGTTATTTCAAAAATAGTTTTGTCCACTTCAATATATTCACTAAGTCTAAGAATATCTTTTTTTCTTACTCTAACGCAACCACCTGATTTTTTTCGAAGATTGGTTTCTTCTTTAATAATACCATGAATACCAATTGATCTAAAACGTATCTTTCCAAATTCATTTACAGTTAAGCAATGCTTACCATACCTACCCCTAGGGTCAACCCTAATCCCAAAGTATGCAACTTTCACATTATAAAATGTATTTTCAGCTAATTTCTTCAAGAATTTCCTAATATCTTTTTTAAAAAGGTCACACATTAATAGATAATCTTTAGCTTTTTTCAATTCTTCATAATCTTCCAAATCTAATTGTATTAAAGCTATTCCTTTGCTAGAAATATCATTATAGTGGGGGTGGTTTTCAAACAATTTGATAAAAAATGGTTTTTTAAATATGGGTGTTAAATCAGGATTCAAACCCACTTCAACAGAGAATACTTCTTTCCCAGATTTTAGAACAAATAATTGATTTGGATAAATATTATTGCTTTTAATAACTTTAATTTTATGGGTCATTATAATCATAAGATACTTTGAATATATAAAATTTATGTGAATTGACTTTACACCACAACTCAGCGTTCACGTTGTTCACTTGCAGGGACGTAACCCACTACATAACATCGTTATACAAAACTTAGAATTAATAAAGAGTAGCAGAGGGAGGATTTTTAATTCGAGGGATTGTAATTTTTAAAGGAAAGTTTTTCCATCTAAATCTTTGATAATTAGGTCTAATTCTAATGCTGTTTTTTTTTGTTTAGAAATAATTTCATTACTAATTTCTGAGATGTTTATTGTTCCCTGTTTAAATCCAATTAAAGGTTCTAAGTCATTTTTTAATGAAACGGATTCATATAAACGGATAAAGCTTTTAAAATCAAGATCTTTGATATCCTTTAACTTATAGGAGTTATACATTAAAAAAGATACCATATATTTTCCTACTTGATGTTTGTCTAAAGAAATAATTGTATCTTTAAATCTTTTGAATTTATTCTTTAAATCATTTATATTTTTCATATTTTCTTTAAGTTTTTTTGTTGATTTATTACCAAAAAAAAGTCTATTAGTTTTAATTAAATAAAATGGGACTAGAATGGTTTGTAAAGTTTTTATTGCATAATCAAAATTTTTAATTTCTGTTTCTAAATCTTCTTTGTACCTATTCAAATAATCGTCCAAATTATTATAATCTTTCATTAAAGAATTTTCAGTTATAGGATGATATAAAGTATCAAATCTCATTGCAAAACCTTCCGTAAATAAAGATTCAATATCTCTAAAAAAATCTTCTTCAAGAAAAGCAAGTTTAATGAAAAACATTCTTATAAAAGAGATATCTCCGTAACTTGATTTTATAACTCCAATTATATCAAATATTTCTTTGAAGTTTTTAATGCGACGTTTCTTAATTTCAACCATATAGTCACTCTTACGGATACGAATTTTATACTTCCTAATATGGATTAAATGTGCAGCTTCATGAAGAATTACTTCTTTTATTAAATTAATCAACTTTTTATAAATTCTTGAATTTATTTTCCCATTTTTAGGAACAACACTTTTAATGATTGCATCAAAATTAAGATATATTACTCTTCTTTTCATCAAAATATGTCTTTTTTTCACATAACCTCGCGCACTTGTTTCTGTGTTTGTTATTGCATCTCCAACATTATCAAATTTAGCAACAAATATGACTTTTATTTTTCCTAAACTTTCTATAAAAGAAAGCCTATTCTTGTCTATTTTTTTTGTAACATTGTAACAAATAGGTTTCATATCAAAATGATCAGTTAAAGCAGTATTCGAATAATAATCTATTCTTAAATCTCGGTTAACTTCTGTAGCCAATAGTTTGTGCATTTTATCAAAATAAGAAAGGGGTTGAAGTTATAAAAAACTTTCTGCCACTATAGTAAGCAATCTTGAAAAAAAAGCGATAGCGGAGGGAGGATTTGAACCTCCGATCCCCGGGTTTCTAAAGTTTAAATAAACCATATGAGCCCGGTGGGTACTCCTAGCTTCCCTATTGCAGTTTGAGAGAAAATTCTCAACAAATCCCCGCTATAAAGCCCGCTATCAATATAGCAAAACTAGACTCTCTTTAAAAAGTTTTAGTTTTATATTGCATATTTCTTACATATTTGTTTAAATCTTTCAACATGTAAAGGAGCAGTAAATCCTATTTTTTTAAATTTTTCAAAATTTTCTTTACGATATATTGAAATTCTATATTGCACTCTGTGATGTGTTCCTGCAATTCTAGACTTAAGAAATAAATTAATGCCTAAACTTAACAATAAATCTCGGATATCTTGTGCATAATTGTAATCTTTCGTATAGAACCTAATTTCGCAAAGAGATTTAAAGATACAACCTTCCATAGCAAAAGCTTCTCTTAAATAAGCCCTTTTGACAGAATTTGGAGAGGTGAAGATCCATTCTGGAACTCGCATTTCTTCATCTGACTTTGCGAAATCTAAAATATAATGGAGAAAGTGACAGAGTACTGTTGAATTGGTGTATGTTTCATGACACCCTCTACCTTCACGAATAAAGACTTTATTATTTGGATTGAACAATTTTTTCAATAAGTTTCTAAAAAGTAAATTTTTCTTAAAATCTTTTTTCTGACTAAAATAAACTCTTCTAATGTCTTTGATAAGACTTCCATCGGGCATCATTCCTGCTAATGTAGCAACATCTTCATTTAAGATAAATGGGAGAGGGATTAGTATTTTATTATGACAATTCTTTAATTTAAGTAAATATTTGTTTTCTTGTTTTTCAACTAAGAATCTTTCTAAATCTTCTTCATTTATTGTTTGATACATGTTCAATCACCTCCAATCTTCACTCAACTTAGATTGGAGTTTATATAAAAAGAGGGCTTTAGTTAAATGACATAATTGATTTTATGTGCTAACGAAAATCATTATTTAGTAATTTCACGTTACCTCTTTTTCATTATTCTTATTAGTAGAACTTATTAATAAAGCTTGTCCGCACCTGACCAGTGGTCCAGTGGCTTTTCACCTATACTCTACTTCCGCAACCTTTAAAAATGACTCAATATCAATCTCAGAACTTATGAATAAAAAAGGTGCGGTTCAAATTGTTGCTTTAGTATTAGCGTTAATCATCTTAGCTTATTTGCTAATTACTTTT
>CAZQLW010000070.1:0-3744 GCA_964594395.1 uncultured Methanosarcinales archaeon
ACGGCTTCAGTCAACTCTTCTTGTCCAGATTGAGCAATAGAAAAAACACTAACAACTAGCAAAACTATAAGTACCATCACCATTAACTTTTTCATTATCATTCCTGTCCTAATTTTTCTATAATCTTTATAGCTTCTTTATCAAACTTTGAAAATGCAAACCATTTTTTTCCCAAATCTTTCAATGATGCTCCAAAATGGTAAACTTCTTTACTATCAATTATCAAAAATCTATCATGAGATTTTTTAAATTCTTCTATTTGAATTTTAGGATACTGTGAATTATATTTCTTCAAATCTAACCGCAATTGTTTAGATAATTCTTTAGTGAAAATTTTTACAGTAACATTTTTATTTCGCTTACTAAAAAGTGTTAAAACAGAATCATCAACATAATTGTCTACCAAAACTATTGACATCTTGGCTGTTCTAATTAAATCTGAAACAAACTTATAAGCATCAAAAATCTGACCTTCAAAAAATATGCCTTTAGAAGGTTTAATTGTTTTTTCTTCTATCAAATTAAACACTTGTTCAAACTTACTATCATGTTCCAACAATTTATGTTCAGTTTGATCTAATCTTTGAAATAATTGTGCGTTTGATGAAATCAATTTTCGCATTGTAACAAAAGCTCGCATTATCTGAACATTTACTTCAATTGCTTTATCATTTGTAAGAACACTGGATAAATTTGCAACTCCCTGTTCAGTAAATGCAAAAGGTAAAGAACCACCAAGATGTTTCTTAGAAGGTATCGCATTTTGCGATACCATCAATTCAATTTCAGTTTCAGTTAACTGAAACATAAAATCAATAGGAAAACGTTTTGGATTTCTTTTAACTTGTTCCCTTAAACGTATTGCTTTTACACCATAAAGTTCAGCTAAATCTCTGTCAAGCATTACTTGTAATCCGCGAATGGTGTAAATTTTATTTTTAATATTTTCTCCGTTCAAGATTACCAACTGTTTACCCATTTTGTACACACACCTCATTTGGCAATATCACTTGAGCAAGAGAAAAAACACTAATAACTAGCAAAAACACTACTAATAAGCTCACCGCTTTTTTCATTTTACATCTACCTTACTACATATAATAAGAAAACTAATATTTTAAGTATTATAAATGTTTCTAATTATATTTATAGCAGACATATTAATAAAAGAAAATTACCACTGACTATTCTTATTAACGTCACCACTTGAAACACTAGTAGATTTACTTTCTGTATCAGATCCTTCATATTTTACAGAACCAACTTCAATTTCTTGCGCTTCAAAACAAACTGTAGGAATTTTTGAAGTTGTATCAGTAAAAGTCCTTGTTAAACCAACAGTGATAACTTCACCAAAGTTAGGATTATCGGTGGTTACCGGCGCCTTATCCCATTTAATACAAACTTCTTCATACAACTTATCAGAATATTTAATAATTACATCTTGGTCCATCGCACTATTTTTTAACTCAATTGGCCCAGCAACGTTACCAGTTTCAGAGTACATATATTTTGCTCCCGCATCAACTTTATCGTTAGCATTATTGTCAATCCAGATGTTAAACGATACAGCAATTCCGTTCTCGTCAACGTACGGCGTGAAAGCTTCATCTCTTGGTGCAGATACGCCCCAACTAATTTTATAAAAATAACCTTCTAAAACTGTTTCATCATCAGCTTCACCATTCCTGTCAATATCTTTATAACAAAAATTTTCTATACATACTTGGCCAGAATCGCAAACAAACTCTTCTGTACCTTCTGGATTAGGATTAATGTAACATAACAAAGGAGTTTTTCTGTCTGACCTTTCCATTTGGACACTAGCTACAGCTTGATAAGTCCCAGAAACGGTTTTAATTACAGCTTTACCTTCAGGCTCCATATCTCTACGATTTTCAGTATTATCACAAATCCAAGACGAGAACCAATTAGTACCCAACATAGGTGCAAAAGTTCGGTCTGCCCAACCTTTCCAATCTTTGTACCAGTCTTGATCACCCCACATTAAATTGTTAAGTGCGGGATAATTTTTCAGTTGGTCACTAACAACATAAATACTTGACATAACATTAGTAAAACCTGAAGGTTGACTATTACTTACCGCTTCTTTCATTACATTTTCGTTAGCACCAGTATATGCAGCGATAGCTTGAACATCTTCTTCAGCAAAATCTTTACTTTCACCTTTAGCGTTAGTTACTGTAAACGTTCCTTTAGGGTTAGAAGTTATTTTCCAGTTAACGTTACCTTCAGAATCGTATTCAGCCATTCCTGCTTGGAAACCAGTTGAAGGATCATAAAACTGAACAGAAGTAATTTCAGGATCAAAATCAGCTTTACTGGTATCAACAGCATCAGGAGATAAGCCACTATAATCTAAAGTTGGAGCCGTACTACTACCAGTTTTACCGTCACTAGTTTCATATTCAGCAATTAGTTTTCTTCCACTAGGTTCAGTATAAAAACCTGTAGTGGGAGTGAAAGTTTTTTTCTTTTCGTCATAATCACCATCATTATCAAACATTTCCCCAGTTTTTGTATCAACTTTAACTTGCCTTTCTTCTAAATAATTAGTATTTTGTGCAACACCATTTTTAAGTTCAACTTTACCAGCAACTTGTTTAGTAACTGATGTAACTTCTTTTGCATTTTTACCAAAACCTAAGAACCCGCCCTCAGTTGTTGTAGAAGTACCAAAATATTCAATCTCTTTACCATCTTTTAAATCCTGCCAGGCGTCTTTATCAATAGCATTAACTGTTTGTAATCCCAATCCATCATTACCAGTACCGATAAATCGAATAACTCCTGTTTCTTTCTGTGCTTCAGTTTGTTCTGCCACTGTTTGTTTGTTTGATAAAATTTGTTCTTTAGATTTTGCAGGGTTAACTTTACCCTCACCATCTTTAATGTCAAAATTTACTAACTGCATACCCTGTTTATCGGGTAATGTAACAGCAATACTAGACTTCTTATCTTCTAAAGGTAAAACTAAACTACCATCTTTTTTTAACCCTACTTTATCCCACTGAATTTGTTTATCATATTTTTTAAGAGTTTTTTCGGGAAGGAAAGTTGCTGCCAGAGCTTTATTAGAGAGAGTAATTGCATCTTTCGTTACAGCATCAACAATTTTTTGTGCCTCGGAAGAAACAGGTTTTGAAGTTTTAATTACAGGTAAAGCATCACCTTTACTTGCTAATTGTTCCTTTTGTTCATCGTTTAAAACGTAAACAGTACCGTCTTTACCAACTTTATAATAAGTTCCATCTTCACCTTTCCAATACTTACAATCGGAACATGCAGCGCTTGAACCAAACAAATTTTGGCCAGAAACTGCATTTTTAGGTACAGGTATCTTCTGACCAGTAACTTGTTGTGCTTCTTGATTAGAACCGCCACCGGAACTAGTACCAGAAGAACTACTAGTATAATCACTTTCAGAAGTGCCCTCTAATAAAATATATTCAGAAGCGTAAAATGTCTGATCATCAACAAGAACACCATATTTATCTGTACACCCATCAGGATTACTACATAGACAACCGCCACCAGTTTGACATTGCCAACCGTCCCCGTAAGTATAATCAAAAGATTGATCTTCTGTAATTGAACCAGAAGTTGTCCCCGTTCCGGCTGATTCTGGAGGATCATATGAAAAACCAAGTTCACCATCAGGACTATCGCAATTACCTTGATTATCACATTTCCAACCTTGTGCAATAGCATCTTCCATTGTTG
>CAZQLW010000071.1:0-3601 GCA_964594395.1 uncultured Methanosarcinales archaeon
TTCTCGCTACGCTCAAACTTAAACAACGTCACATATATGCGACGTTAGTTTCAATAAAATTTAAGTTTAAAATGTAAAAAACGGACTCTCTCACTACGAAGTAAACTATCTTCTTTAACTTAATGTAGAAACTAAAATAGGGCAATCTCTTAAACACAACAATAACTAACAATATTTCGGCACTTGGTGATAAAACTTTATGGAGAACTAAATAGAAGTTTCCTCTAAAAATTATATGGCGGGCGACTATTTTGATCTCAATAGCTTCATTATAACAGCTGGCTTATAACCCTTAGCAACTAAACCACCAGGACCTTCAGCAGTAATTATCCCCTTGATAACTAATGCTTCATCTCTTGGATATGCTTTAAACAAAGCTCCCCAATTATATGCTGGTTTGGGCTTCCTAGATTTTAATTCAGCTTGCAACATAGTTTTAAATTTTTCTTTAGGTTTACCATCCCAAACATATTTCCCAAATGTTAAAATTATCTTTGAAGCTTTATACAATGAAACTTGTTCAAATGCAAAATTAATGTCGTGCTCAGGAACAAATCCGTGAATTGGTAATTTTCTTGTTTTTGGTATCTCATGCAAATCTCCTTTCCCTTGTTTCATAAAAAGAGTAATATGTGGGTCTGTAAATCTAAAATGAGAATCTTCTACTCCTGCAAATCTCATTAAATTATGTATTTTTTCACGGATTGAATGAACTTCCGGACACACTACTGAAGCCCAAACAACTTGAGATGAAGCAATATCGTGTTTCTCAAAACCAATTCCATTAATACTAATTGTTCCTTTAAACATATCTTGTAATTCCTTTACTTTGCTACTGTTCTTTTTCAAATAATTAAATAAATGTCTAAATAAGCTTCCCGTTGTTTCAAAAATTCCTGCATGAAATACCCCAAGAGTGATATGAAACTCTGGTTTTGGTTGTATCTTACTTGTTAATTTTTTATCAATGCCTATTGAAGCTTCTTTATCTGCAATACCAAGAACTAATTGATTTAATTTGTTTCCTTCTTCTTCCGGAACAGGAATCCCTAATGACCAAACATCAAACATTTTTTTCACCTCTCTATCTCTTCTTTCTCAAAGCAATATTAACTTTTCCAATTATTTTACCATGTACTTTTTGAGATTTTAAATAAGCGTTTAATCTATCAACTGTCATTTTATTCTTTTCTGCATCTATGAATTCTATAACTTCTCTTGGTGCATTGTTCTCTTCCAAAACTGGTTTTACAATTGCAAATCCTTCTTTACCTATAAATTCTAATTCTAAAAACTTTATCACAATAGGAATAACAATATCAACTGCTGACGGATTTAATCTAAATCTTCTAGGGATAGAAACTACAATTTCTTTTTGATCTAACCATTTTTCACTTACAAAGTGTTTTGGAGCGCCTTCACCCAAATAAACCATAACTGTATCATTTATCACATCATAACTAAGTATTGCTCCAATAGTAGCATCTCCTTTTGAAGTAAATCCTACAGATGTTTCATGTTTTGGAGCTACTTCTACATGATATGGTTTGGCTTTTTTTAGTGCTTCTTTCTTTGACTCTTTAATCATTACTAAAATGTTTAGTGCTACATCGGGGTCATCTACCAAAACATATAATCTCTTATCGTACAATTTCTGAGATTTTGCTCTTACAATTAATCGCTGAAATTCTCTCGCTGACCTAACTTTAAAACCTTCTTCGCCTGCAAATACTTTTTTCATTATTCCTTCAACATTATTTTGAGAAGCAAAATGTAAAGCTAAAAAATAGTTAGAAGTCCAAGAAGTACCACGCATCGCTTTTGTTGATAACATCTGGATTGCGTGTTTCAAATCCAAAGCCAGACCTCTGTAAGCTATACCTCCTTCTAAACCATATTTCTTTAATAATTCATATTGTTCCAAAGAAAGAGTATTCCTGTGATAAATTTTAGAAACAATTTCTATAATATTAGCATTGTATTTTGTTTTAAAAACTCCTTGCTTTACTTTTTCCAAAAATAAACTAGAAATAATTAATAAAGCAACAAAATACATTAAAACATTCATAAATCGTTGCTCTTTTCCACCATAATTTTCTTTAATAAAATTATCAATTGTATCTCTATATGCAGGTTTTGATGCAATGTAAAGCAACCAATCATCTAATGTTTTAACAAATTTATCTGCAATATCTTCTAAATTGTTTTCTCCAGAATAGATATCAAAATGACATTCAGATCCAATAATTCTAATCAAATAAGCCCGAAGATTTGTTTCCAGTTGAGAATAAGCTGTAAATCCCTGCACGAATTTATGATAATCGTCTAAAACCATAGAAGAAAGAGATCCAAACATTTTTAGAGAGACTTGATGAATAAAATGAGTTGTTGCAGATGGAATATCATGTTTTTTCTTTAAAAGATCAACAAGCATTTCATCAATTAAATGAATCTCTTCTTTAATGAATTGATTGAGAAGATAAAGAAATTCTTTAAAGTCATTTTGATGTGCCAAAAGTTCTGGGTCTTTCTTTCCGCCCAGCTTGCTTTTCACTTGAGCTTCAATCTTTCCACGATTCAATAAAAAATCAAATATGCTAGCCATCTAATAGTTGAAAAACTAAAATCTTAATAAATATTGCTAATTTAATCTTTTCTAACTTGCAAGACTTTATTACTTTGATAGAAATCTTCTATTGAATTTTCTTGCCACCAACCAGTTAGACTTGGTTTCACAATCATATCTAGAAGATGAAACGGAACAAATCCAGGATTATATTTTGCTCCTTCAGAATCTCTTCCTCTTATCTGAACAAGATGATCTCCTTCAAATTTTCTTCCAAGTCGCAAAACAGTCCTTCTAATTGCTATATCTTGCAAGTGAGTGGCATTAGCATTTTGTATTGAGTAATCTAAACCTGACTCAACATCTCTTGGTGAAATATCATAAACATCGGAACCAGTTCTAACGAGCCAAGCTAAATCATCAGAATTAGATTTAAAGAATTCATAGTAAGCATCTTCATATAGTTGAATAGCAATATCTTGAGGAACAACTAAATCTCCCCATTGCCATGCAATACGCCAATTATCTGCCCCATATTGCTCATTTAATTTTCTAATTCTTCTATCTCTTCTAAATCCGGCATAGCCAGGTCTTTCTATTGTTTCATACATGATAAACGTAAGATTTTAACGCTTATTTATAAAGTTTACTACTCTTTGGTTGTGTCACCACTAACGCCCGCCTTTGATGAGTATAACTGATAGCACTTCGTACTTGAAATGAGGAAACTCCTAAAAAACAATGTGCCGAAATAAACTGATGTAAAAACTAAAAACAGAGATTGCCCTTGATGTATTAAATCTAGGTAAAACGTGAGAGAGTCCTAAATTCTAGTCTCCCTTCGGTCGGATTGATAATAAACTTAAATTTTATTCTGCGGACGCAGGTTTTCCGGACTTCGTAGCGGAAAACGAAACTAACAGCAACTATACGGTTCAGAACGACCGACTTCGTCTATTTCGCCAAGCGAAATTCGTTCTTCTCCCAAATCTCAAACCAAATTTATAATTTTCAAAATAAATTTACCCTTACCTG
>CAZQLW010000072.1:0-3481 GCA_964594395.1 uncultured Methanosarcinales archaeon
TTTTTCTTGATGAATTAATTGGTTTTGGTTTTTTAGACCGAGTT
This sequence comes from uncultured Methanosarcinales archaeon, assembly GCA_964594395.1. GTDB lineage: Archaea > Nanobdellota > Nanobdellia > Woesearchaeales > GW2011-AR9 > CAZQLW01. The sequence continues at coordinate 45 of CAZQLW010000072.1, forward strand.
AGTTCTTCTTCAGGTATTTTTGTTTCAAGACTAGTATCGTCATTTAAACCATGAGCTTCACCCTCTCCGTCAATATAAAAATCGTTATTATCATCGTTCATTTTATTTTCCTCCATCAGTTATTGAAAAGTAAAAAAAGTAAAAAAAATTACTTTTCAATCGCTTCAAACATTCCTGAAATTTTGTCTTGTTGAGAGTTCATATAACCCTCAAACTTATTATTGAAAGCATCAGCATTGTCTTCTTTATATGCAGTGTTAAGATATTTATTATCGCCAATAACAAATTTTCCAGCACTAGTTTTCCTTAAAGCTATAGGAGTAGATTCATTATCAACTTCAAGACCAACTTCTAAACCTTCTGATCCGTAAGTAACTTTACATTGTGCATCTCCAGGACCAACATAACCCTCTCTAACAGAAACTCCTGCTTCTTTAGCTGTACTAACAATATTATCATTAACTTTAACCAAATCACTAATTGCATAATTTAACCTTTCTTCAGCAGTGTATTCAGCACGTTTAGCTTCTTCAACACCGAAACCAACTTTGTTCAAAATTTCTTTATCAACAGCATCCAGTCCCTCATCTTTAGCTTTACTTTGGTATTCATCAACTGCCATCTTCACAGCAACTTCCGGGTTGTTTTTCAAATATAAATGGTAACCAAATGCGCCACCTGCAATTAAACTACCACCCACTAAAATCCCAGTCACAATTTTTCCTAAACTCATTTTTTAATCCTCCATGATTTCATGCACATCTAACCGTGTACACGAGTTTTGTATTATGGATATAGAATTTGCTATATTAACATGTGCTGTAGTATCAATTACTACATTAGAGAACGTAAATTATTATTAATATAATAATTAAGATAATATCTATAGAAAGTTCTAAATAAGATTCTTTCATGTATAAACTACTTAATTTCCAGTTAAAACTTTTACTTTTTTTCAAATGAAAGTAGTCTAAAAATAAGTGTGAATAGTAACCTATAGCAATGACTACTGCAATTTTCCATGAAAAGAATAATATCACAGAAAGAATGATCGCAGTAATTAAAGCGCCTTGCCAATGATGGATAAAACTTCTTTGACTGAAACGATGAAATTTAATTGAATTGTTCCATGCAGCTTTCAAAGAAAACCGGTTTGATTTACTATGAAGAATATGTTCAAGGTAATGATCAAAATCTATAATGATCCCAACAAATCCACAAAATAAAGCTAATTTCCAAGAGATAATGTTTAACTTAGCAAGAATAGAAGCAATTACAAAAGGAAACAAAAAGTGTGTATGTAAGTTCATATTAAATAAAAGAAAAACAAAGAATCTTTTAAATGTTTTCTTTTAAAAAATGTTAATATTTTTAACGAGAATGATTAGAGGGAATTTTACTGTCAAGAACTGCATCATCAACACCGTCTTGGTAACCTTGATCATAACCATCATCGTAATCTTGTCCTCGATCCTCTTGAATTTCTTCACAGTATCCTGAATCACAGAATTCGTTTTCCGCACAATCTCCATCATTTAAACAATCATATTGGTCATCAAAATTTTCTTTGTCTTCAAAATTATCTTCCGAATTTATTTCAGTATCATCAATTTCTTGTTTTTGATCAAGATTAATTATTGGCACGATAATTTTTTTTACATTTTCAGATTTAATTGGTTCTTCCACTTCTTCTATTTTTTTTTCATCTTTTTCAATAACTTCATCAAAACCTTTTTCAAATTCTGCTTCAAGTTTATCTTCAAGATTTTTATCAACGACCTCAACCAGTTCAACTTTTTCCCCTAACGCTTGTTTAACAATTACTAAATGTTTCAAAGCATCTTCATATTCAGGATCAATCTTTAAAGCATGTTCAAAATCATTTACTGCCCTTTGCAAATACTTACTTCGATGAAATGGATTAGCTAAAGGTGCAAAGGTTAACTTAACAAAACCACGCTGAAAATAAAGGTCTGCCCTTTTTGAATCAATCTTTATTGCTTTATCAAGATTTTCAATACTATCATTAAAACTACCTCGAGAAAAGTATGCGGTTGCTAACCCTAAATAAGCGTCAGTATATTTATCATCTAAATCTATTGCTGCCTGGTAATTGTCAATTGCTTTCTCAATAACATTATCAGAATCAGTAATTCCTAAATTGTTTCCCCATCTACCAAATGTAGTTACCGGGTCAATGCCATGTTCACGCACATAAGCTTTTTTTGCATCACTAGATGTTGCTTGTCTTAAAAATTTATTACCTGCTTCAAGATAACCTTTAGCTTCAATAGGGACACTAGAAACAATTTTGTAACGTTTATTGTTAACTTTAACAGTTTTTCCAGGAGATTTATTATTTACAATTTCATTCAATTCAGTTTGGTTCAAAGTTACTTTTTTCTCTCCAGCCTGAACAACTTCTTCAAGTTTAACTTCATAAACATTTTTTGGTACGGGATTAGTATTCCAAGAACTGATAACAAAAGCACCAACAGCAGCAATTCCTAAAACTGGTAAATAAGTTCTAGCTAAATCCTTATAATTATCTTTCATATAAGTAACAAATTTATCCATCTTCATTTTAAATCTTAAAATGGGAGAGATTATATAAACTTTTTGATAGTTTGCTACTTTGAAATAGTACTGTAAATTATATATAATGTGCTTGATTATTAATTTAAAATGGAAAAAGAAAATTATTTGTCGTTTGCTAAGAAATATTTTAAAACTTTTTCTAATAAAGACATTCAAGGGTTAGGAGAAATGTTTGATATAAATTGTTCTTTACGAGATTGGGAAATTAATGTTACTGGGAAAGATAAAGTTCTTGAAGCTAATAAAAAAATATTTGATTCTGTAGAAACAATTGAAGTTCAAGCACAAAACATTTATTGTGATGAAAATATAATCATTGCTGATTTGTTAATTACTGTTAATAATATGGAGAAATTGTTAGTTGTCGACATTATTGAATTTTCTGAAAACGGAAAGATAATTAGTATTAGGGCGTATAAAGGTTAAGAAAATAAAGTTGCTCATCTCAAAAGGGTTGCTGTTGAAAAAATATCCTCCCGGGCCGTGTGCAACACTAGGGTTGCAGTTGGTAATGGAAAGCATTATACCCACAAGGGGCTAAGCTATACCAATTGAGACAAGCAATGTTCAAAGAAAGGTCTGGTTTTTAAAGTTTACTTAGAAAGTAACCCAAAACAGCGGAGAGGAGCTGATTTATATATCGTTCTCCCAGGGCCATGATTGCAATCAGAGATCTACAAACAGACATGAGGAGCATAATGCCCAGAGGGCTAAGCTATGTCTCATGAATTGAGTCACTTGAGAAATTATTTTGGAATATATAAAGATTGTTTACCACTAAAGTTTGGAGAAAAATTTTGAAGAATAATTGTGGTTTTGGTTATTTTACGTTTAAAGAA
>CAZQLW010000073.1:0-3405 GCA_964594395.1 uncultured Methanosarcinales archaeon
AAAACAAATTCAAGATTATGATTCAGAACGAGAAAAACTTATCAAGAAATCGAGAGATGTTTTGAAATTAAGTAAACAAATCATTTATGCTGTGCATCGGGATGAAATTGCAGAAGCTGCTAAATTAATTAAACAAATTGAAGCTGAGAAAAAGAAAGCAGATATAATTGCTCAGCATAGTAAAAAAATGTCTACTGAAGGCAGTTATAAAGTTGCAATTCAGGAATATGTAGAAGCGATTTTGTATTATAATTTTGTTAAGAACGGAAAGTTAGTTGATTTGAAAGTTGCTGCTGATCATTTTGTTTTAGGATTGGCAGATTTACCTGGTGAGTTAGTTCGGAAAGCTGTCTTCTTGGCTGGAAAAGGACAAGTTGCTAAAGTTAACAAAATCAAGGATGAAGTTGACATGATTTATGGTGAATTACTTAAGTTTGATTTTAGGAATAATGACATTCGAAGAAAAGTTGATGCCGTGAAATATGATCTTCGAAAATTGGAAGACCTGGTGTTAGATTTAAAGTTGAAAAAGAGATAATTTTCAATATCAATCAAAATGATTGAAGAAAAATTTAAACCAGGTACGCCACAAAATTGTGTTTTTAATAATGGTTTATATCAATTAGATGGTATTTGCGAAATTTCTGAAAAACTAATGAAAGTAGATTGTATTTATCTTGACACAAGTAGAACTGAAAAAAGAATGTTTCATGATCAAAAAACTGATAAAATTATTTCTATGCTTTGTTATGGATGTATTTATCAAAAAGAGAAATAAATTCGCCACTGTCCAATAACAAAACAGAAAGATTTATAAAGTAGAATTTCTATTAAAGTCATATGAAAATACTTGCTTTAAGTGATATACACGGTGATAAGCATCTTGTTAAAGAGATGGCCGAGAAAGCTGAAAAAGAGAATGTAGACTTAGTTTTACTAGCTGGTGATCTTAGTGCAGATGATGGTTCTGTAGAAGGTTTAGTGGGTCCATTTAAAGCGAAAGGATTAGAAGTGGGTTTAGTACCTGGAAATCATGAGGGGATGGCAGAAATTGGTTTTTTGATAGAAAAATATGGTGCTAAGAACTTACATGGTTATGTTTTCAAAAAAGGAGATGTAGGAATTTTTGGTTGTGGTTATGGTAATGTTGGAACACATCAATTAAGTGAAGAAGATGTTTTTCAAACTTTGAAAAAAACGCATGCTTCTTTAGCAGATGTTAAAAAGAAAATTATGTTAACTCATACTCAACCGGAAGGAAGTGTTATTGGATTAGGAATATTTCCTGGATCTGACGGCATTAGAAAAGCTATCGATGAACTTCAACCAGACTTACATTTATGTGGTCATATTCATGAATCTGCTGGCATAGAAGAAGTTATTGGCAAAACAAAAGTTATTAATGTTGGTAGAAAAGGCAAGATTATTGAGGTTTGATTTCTGATTATCTTCTTTTTTAAATTTCTTTTAAGTTTTTTAATTGTTCGTGGTTATCAGAATACATCATTTTAGAATTTTTTTTCTCAGACAACATTATTTCGTGTAAATATTCTGATTGGTGAAGATAAAATGTTCCCTTTTCCCATAACCCATGAATTTTATAAAGTCCATCTGCTGCTAAATTATCTAAACATTCAGGGACTTCTCCTTGAATAATTTCTCCTTCACCAGCAAGATTACATGTTATGATCCCATCAATTCTTTCTTTAAGAGATAAAGGGAATGCTCTAAGTTGAACATACAATGGCGTAGTCCCATTTCTTTTCAGTTCACGAACAGTAGTTGTTAAATATTCAATTGCCATAAGAAAATGTTCGGAACTTTCTTCTTATAAATATTTCTTACTACTAAAAAATACGAAAGATTTTTAGAGTAACCACAGAATAAAACAAAACATGGAACTATTAGCACCCGCAGGAAATAGAAGCATGCTAACTGCAGCAGTTAAAGCAGGTTGTAATGCTGTCTATTTTGGTATCAAAGGGATGAACATGCGTTCAACTGCAGGAAACTTTGAACTAGATGAAGTTAAAGGGATTGTTCAATACTGCCACGAAAATAATGTTAAAGTTTATTGTACAATCAATGTAATTGTTTACGAATCAGAATTGGAGAAATTGAACGATATTTTAATTGAACTAAAAGAAGCAAAAGTTGATGCAGTTATCTGTTGGGATTTAGCTGTTGTTAAAGGATGTAAAGAATTAGAAATTCCAATTCATCTTTCTACTCAAGTTTCTGTTTCAAATTCAGAATCCGCTTTATACTGGAAATCATTAGGTGTAGAAAGGATTGTTCTAGCCAGAGAATGTTCGATTGAAGATGTTAAAACAATAAAAGAAAAAACTGGAATGGAAATTGAAGTGTTCATTCATGGGGCAAGATGTATTTCTTACAGTGGAAGATGTTTTATGTCAGAAGAATTGTTTAACAAATCTGCTAACCGCGGAGAATGTTTACAACCATGCAGAAGAGAATACAAAGTTATTGATGAAGAAAATAATGAAATAATTATGGATAATAATTTCATCATGTCAGCCAAGGATTTATGTGCATTACCCATTTTAGATAAATTGTCTTTTGTTGATTGTTTAAAAATTGAAGGTCGAAATCGTGGTGCGGATTATGTTAGCAAAGTAGTTTCTGTTTACAGAAAAGCAATTGATGCGATTAAATCTGAAAACTTCAATGAGGATTTAGTAAAAGAATTAACAGGAGAACTGAAACAAGTTTACAATAAAGGTTTTTCAAGAGGATTCTTTGTAGGTTATCCACATCATCAAAGAACTAATGTTTATGGAAGTAAAGCTACAACTAAAAAAGTTCAGATTGGTAAAGTAAATAACTATTACAAGAAAGTTTCTTCTGCAGAGTTTAAGGTTGAAAGTGACAAAATTAAGATTGGTGATAAAATTGCTTTTATTGGTCCAACTACTGGTTATCAAGAGATGGTTGTTAAAGAGATTCACGACGATTCTGGAAAAATAAATTTAGCAGCAAAAGGAACGCTTATTACAATTAAAACTGATTTCTTAGTAAGAGAAAATGATAAAGTCTTCTTAATTAGGTAGAAAGTTTTATATTATTTTCAATATTAGTTTGAATAATGGGAGAAGCAAGTGATTTTATCGACAATTTATATAACCAGTTCTCTGCATTAGAAAAAAAGTTAAGAATCATCTTACGTGAAGAAAAAGTTCTAAAAGAAAATATGTTGGTAAAAAGTGGGATTTTAATTAGAAAATATAGTATTAAGATTAATTCCCTCAATTTAGAAAGATTAAAATCAATCAAAGAAGATTTAGCTAAGATTAGTTCCACAGAAGCAGCAATTTTACATGAAATAAAAGAAGCTAAAAAGAAAATATCCCAAGTTGAGGACAATTATAATGCATATGAAGATAA
>CAZQLW010000074.1:0-3150 GCA_964594395.1 uncultured Methanosarcinales archaeon
ATGCAAATCCTAACTTGTTAAGTGCTAAAGAAGCTAAACGTCAAGTTGTTGAAGACTTAGCAGAATTTAGAACACTTTCAGAAGATTTAGCGAAAAGTGAATTAGATATAGATAAAGTTGATTTACTAGCAGATTTGAAAAATAGATTTGTTAGTCCGGGTGATGAACTTGATGAATACGTACGAATAACAAGTATTGATAATCCTACAAAAGCCGATCTAAAAGAACTTAAAACCCTTCTTGACAGAATACATTTCCGTGAAGGTATTGCTAACACCGACCCTACAGAAGTTAACGTAATTATTGAAAGCTTACTAAACACTCAAGGACTAGGACATTCAAACCTTGACGAAATTGCAAAAGCAACTACTACCCAAGAAAGGATGAAAATTGTTAACGATCGGGCAGAAGAAGTTATCAGACAATATGCTAAAGGGTTTGAAGCACAAACTGGAACACATATCCGTGCAAACCCTAAACAAGTGGGTTATATGCGTGAGCATTTAAAAATTCAAATGGAAATGTTAACAAAACTTGACGATTCTGGATATTTAGATAAACTTGCTAAAAGTCAAGGTATTAGCAAGGAAGAAGTTATGTTAAATTTTCAAACAAAAATTGCTGATTCTTTACAGAAAGGAATTATCCATGATGGACTATTAATTACTAACGGTGTTGGTGGAAAATCCGGCCAAATTAGAATTGGAACAGGAGTAGCAAGATTAAGGGAATCAAACGGTTATGATCATATTCTTGCTGTCCAATTACGAGCCAGGGACGCTTTAAATACTCAAATGAAAGTTGTTGATTTACAACCAGAACACTTTATGGAAATTTATGAAGCAGTAGCTTACCACGACCTTGCTAAAGGCTCATTATGGAATAATGCGGGAGGAATGGCAGAAGCAAAAATTGCTGGTGCTTCTTTAAGTGATACACACGTTGTCGCTGCTAGTAAGTATGTTGAAGCAGATAAAGCCAAGTTAGTAGGACTTTATGGTGAAGAAGGATATAATAGAATTTTAGCTTTAGCAACTCACCATGATGATACTCATTTCTTAAAACTAAATAAGAATTCAATCTTTGAAGCACAGTTTAATGCAATAACTTCTGCCGATAATACTGCTGGATCGGCTACTCGTTCAATTGATGGTACAAGGGTGTTCCAAGACAAACTTGTTGAAGCAGTAAATGTTGAAGGTAACCAAGAGATTTTATCACTTGCTTTAAGGATTGATGAAGGTAAAGGTGCAGGATTAATTGATAAAACAAAAACCATTGAATCATTAAAACAGAGAGCTATTGACAATATTTTAGTTGCTGCTGAAAAAGGCGATATCGGTTGGGACCAAGGAGAACTAGCAATCAGAGCAATGGAAGATGATTTTAGCGGAATGGCAGCTAGATTTATGCGTAGGACCCAACCTGCTGGAGAGATGAAAGTTAGTATGGGTGATAATGGAATAATCATTTTTGAACAATCATTATCTACCGTTGCTGGAAAAATTGATGATGCTCATCAAGGTTCAATTTTTGAAGCACAAAAAGGTTTAACAGACGTATATTGGGACGAAGTTACTATTCGACCAAAAGGTCAGAAAGTTTCTTTTGATGGAGATTGTGATAGTTGTCGTGTTTTTGAAATTGAAGAAGGAGGTGCTGGAGCAGTATTTGAAATTGGTAAAGATGGATCGAAAACTCCTATTGAAATAAAAAATGCAGACGGAGACCTTGTCCCACTTACTAGAAAAAAGTTTAAAAAAGATTATTTGCCTAATGAATTAGAAAGTACTGGTACAGAATTGCATAAAGCTAGAGCTAAGGGTACAAATTTAGAAACTAAACTTGACGGTAGTGCCACGCCAGGAACATTTTCTAGGACTGATGATTATACTTTAGAGATCCATTTTAAGGGTGAAGAGACTACTGCTTCTCTACCGCAACAAGAATTTTTAGCAGCAGGAACAAAAACTAAAAAAGAACTACAAAAAACTGAAGAAGTTATTTCTCAAGCCAATACAAAGTTTGAGCAAGCTAAAAAAGTTATTGATTCCGAATCTAGTAAAATTGTTACTGAAGCACAAATTGATGAAATCGCAAAAACCATTGGTATTGATGACCCTGATTTTGACGATCTTATTAGAGCCATGAAAAAAGATTTAAATGATGGGGTTAAACTTACAGAGAAAGATGCAGCAGGATTTGTTGATTTAATGAAAGACGATTATGCTTCTAAACAATATAACAAATATTTTGGTGTTGGTGAAAAAAGTCCGTTAGAAAATGTACCAAGTGTAGTAAATATTGACGGGGTATCAACAACAGTAAAACTTAATCCAGTTCCAGAGATTGAAGAATTCATAAGATTGTCTGAAAAAACTGCTGCTGGAACTGCCACTTCCGAAGACTTAAGCAAACTAAAAATTTTAGAAAGTGATGTAGGAATTTATGGTAATGAGATGAACGAATATGTTCAACTTAAAAAAACTATCAACCCTTCAGAATCACAACTTGAACGATTAACTCAACTGGAAAATGTTATTGCTCAACGTGAACTAGAAAGAGTTGAACTAATAAAAAGTTCTTTTGATGAAGCTTTAGAAATAGTAAAGAAAGGGCAAAGTCAAAATTTAGAAAATGAAGAGATTGATTTAATCATGCTTCAAATAAAAGACTTTAAGAATATTAATCCAGATGATTTAGGTGAACGTATTGAAGCTGGGAAAAAAATATTAAAAGTTAAAGAAGCACATTTAATTCATGAAGCGGAAAGAATTCATGCTCTTGGACTTATAAAAAATAAAGCTCTAGAAAAAGTAATAAAACCGCTTGATAATACAGCTTCAGCGTATTCATATGGTTCTTCTAAACCAGTCCAAGAAGAATTTGCAGAAAGTGATAATGTTGCTACTACAAGTAGTTAAGTTTAAATAAAATAATGATAAGGTGAAAAATATGGATAATAAATGGTTAAAAGATTTGAAAAGTAAAGTTGCGAATTATGAATCTTCAAAAAAATATCAAGATTATTGTTGGAAAGTTTACCACAAAAATGAAGTTTTTATTAAAGAGTTAATTAAATGGAGAACCGTCTTTAATATTAAGCCAGGTTCTACTGCTGACAAAGCTTTAGCTTTTTTTATTCATAAA
>CAZQLW010000075.1:0-1470 GCA_964594395.1 uncultured Methanosarcinales archaeon
ATCTTTTCAATACTATCTGTTGATTCAATTGTTAGTCCTGCTATAGAAATTCTGTTTAATTTTTGTTTTGTCATTTTAAATCCCCCTTTTTAATTATCTGAGAACTATCTATTTAATATCTATTTCGAAGTTCTGATAGTTATTTTAGTTACTGGAAATTCTTATAAGCGATATTTCTGGGGAGTGGTGAGTTAATTATTTAAGGAAGTTCTATTTTTAACATTTATGGCATTAACAGAAAAACAATTAGAAGAAGAAAAAAAAATTGAAGAAAAGTCTACTAAATTTGTAAGAGAAGTAATTAAAAAAACACAAGAATTCTATTCTCATCCTGACCCCATGGCGGCTTTGGATACATTTTATAGTGAAAATGATAAATTAATGGGTTATGAAGATTTTGAAGATTTCTTGGACAAATTAGATCATAAACAATTGAGATTGTTCTTTAAATTGTTTGTTAATCAACTCCATCAAGCAACGTATCATATTGATGAAAAGAGTGTTCAGAGTTATTTGGAATTTTAGTTATACAAAAATTAAGAAATTCTACAAATTTGTAGAAAAGTTTATAAAAGAGTCTTACTTCTAGAATAATATGGTCCAAAAAGTATTAATTGCAACCCTGTACAGCCCTAATCCTATCTTAGTGGCAGCTAATAAATTAGGTCCGGATAGAATGTATCTGTTAATAGATAAAGTTCCTGCTAAGGAACAAGAGAAGAGTGTAGAACTATTAAAAAACTCTTTAGGTAGAGTTATTGATATTAAAATTATTAAAACTGCAGTTTATGATATTGCTGAAGTTGCAAAAAAAGCAGTAGAGATTATTGATATGCAACCTCAAGAAGATGAAATTTATGTTAACGTTACTTCAGGAAGGAAAACTAAAGCTATTGGTTTATTATTTGGAGCTTATGCTAGAACAAAACGAATAAAAAAAATCATTTACTTTCCACAAGAAAAAGAAAACGAGCCAGTATATCTTCCTAAATTAAGTTTTAACTTAAACAGTTCACAAAAAAAAGTTCTTGAATACTTAGAAGAAAAGAAGTTTACTTCTTTAATGGACTTATCTGAGAAAATTGATATTTCTCGGGCAATGTTATACCGGAACATCCGAGAACTGGAAGATTTAGATCTGGTTGAAAATTTAAAACTTACTGATGCGGGTAAGATTGCGAGGTTATGAAAAATGGAAGAAATAAAACAAATAATTAAAGAAAATGGTCATATATGTTGTCATGTCGGCCGATTAATAAAAATAACTAAAGAGAAAGGTTACACTAAAAAACAAACGATGGATGCAATAGATAAAATAATGAGGGCAGGAGATGGTTATCTGTCTCAAGACACAATCTGTTTACTTTAGAAGATGATAATTGAAGAATTTTGTGAAGGACATGAAGTTTTAGTTGCTCCTACTACTGAGAAGAATTTGGTCTTGGTTACAATTCCTAAAAGTTTTAAGAT
>CAZQLW010000075.1:1570-3060 GCA_964594395.1 uncultured Methanosarcinales archaeon
AAGAACTTTCAATCTTTACAAAAAGTTATGATACTTATCGTATCTCTGAACTTTTTTCCGCTTATCCTGAAGAAGAAGATTCTTTTGAACAAATTACAGCTTCGGTAATTATAATGAATAATCAAGAGTATCAATTAAAAAATTTAGGGTGGAAATTAGCGATTGAAGAAAATAATTTTATCGTTAAGAAATTGTTAGAAATGAATTCCTGTTATAATCAAAAAGATGCCTCTTTAACTGATTTGAAAAAATTGGTGCTGGAGATTGATCCTCATTCAATCCGTATTTTGATTACTTCTCCTTTTGTTCAAAAAGAATTGATTTTAAAAAAATTGGTTGAGTTTAATCCGGAAAATAAATGTTATGAACTGTTAGGTCGAAAAATAATTATTGTTGCTAATGAAGAATTAAACGATAAAATAATATTTATTTGTAACGAGATATTATTCGTTGTAGAAAGTAGTGATAATATTAAATTTAATGAACATAATAGAGTATTAACTGTTAAGAAAAAATTGCTGCTTAACTATTCACACGGTTATTCCGTAGAAGATAATTTTGAGGTGTTTAACTTATGAACAAATTGGTTAGAACATTATTCTTGGAGATTGATAAAGAAGTGTTAAAATCTCTTGATGTCGCGGGGATTTATCTTGAAGAATGCAATATTAAATGGGGTGAATGGTGAAAATGATCCTAAATGATTTTTTTCCAGTAGACAGTAATTTAAGCATTGAAGAGAATTCAGCACAAACTCCTGCTGAAATAAACAACGGAGCGATCTTTAGTTGGAAATATGGTCTTTACACAAAAAAGGTTTTGGAAGAATTGAAGTTAGCTTTAAGTAAATATGGATTCGAATTTTCAATAGATCAATTAGATTCCAATGCTAAACATTTAATTTTTACTAAGTCATTTCCAGAGCTATTTAGTTTAGTTTTAAACAAGAAGGAAGAACAACACATTTATCTTTTTTTAACAGAAAAAGAAATTGAAGAACATTCTTATCTGAAAAGTTTCTTTTTTTTAAATAATAACATTGATTACAACTTATTGGCTTCTTGTTTTATTGATAATGGGACTTGGAGTGATGTTATAGATATGCACACTAAGGGATTTAATAAACATTTATGGAGTAGTTTATTGAGATTTAAAGAATTACAAAAAGAACATAATCTAAATCCAAGTTTCTTATTTGAAATTAAAGATGAGGAATCAGCAAAGTTTGTTTGGGAGAGGGTGTTTAACTTATGAACAAACTATTTGTTTGCAATCAGGGAAAGTATCGTTCTCGTACTGCTGCTTCACTATTTGGCGGTAAGTATGCTGGAGTGTTTGTTAATCTTAAAAAAGAAGATTTAGAGTGGGCTGATGTAGTTTATGTTTTTGAGGAAAGGCAACGATCTGAGATTGGTAAGCAATTTCCAGCACAATATTTAAAAAAACGGATACTTAACTTAGAAATACCAGACATTTATGGTTATATGGAT
>CAZQLW010000076.1:0-2959 GCA_964594395.1 uncultured Methanosarcinales archaeon
TTATAATATAACTCCCCCCCATAAATTAAATCTCCAGAAAAAAGTATTTTTCTTTTATTCTCAAACAAACAAATACTTGAAGAATCGTGACCTGGGGTATAAATAACTTCAAATGAAAAATCTCCTATGTCTATGATCTCTCCATTTTTAATATGAATAAATTTTTCCAAATTAATTGCTAAATTATTAGACGCCTTTAAATAACAATTTTTATTCTTAAAATCTTCCTTTTTAAAGTATTTTATTCCCACATCTTTTATCTTAACTTTATTTGCTAAAATTTTGTCAAAATATTTAGACCCTCCAAAATGATCATAATGGAAATGTGTTAATATTTTAATCAATTTTTTATCACCTATTATCTTGGAAATATAATTGGAAAAATTACTTAATCCCACTCCAAAATCAATTAATAAACATTTTTTTGTGCCTATAATCAAATAACAATTACAGCTTTCTTTATAATCTAATTCTTGGATTAAGTAAATGTTCTTTTCCAACTTTTTCAAATGAAGACTCATAGTTTATAGATTGCTAAAAAACCAAAGTTTTTACTTTCTGAATCATCCATTGCTTCCGGAATCACCGCAACTGCTTTAGCCCCATTAAAAACATGAAATCTTGCACCATAATCTGCTGGAAGTTCTGTACCTGGCTTTTTTTGCAGGAGGTGTTTCTCTGCATCTTTAAGATTCGGTTTATTGTATTGTTCATGTAATTGTGGCAATCGACCATACCCTAAAACGTATTCTTTGCCCATCTTTTTTGCTTCTTTTAATGTTTGGGCAATTAAGTAATTAACTAAACCATTACCTTTGTTTTTTTGATCAACCCCAACTCCAATTAAGAACAAACAGTCTGAGTTAAAGTCATTTAGCGTGGATTTTTTTTTATTGATAAATCCATCATTAGTTGCTTTGTACCAATCTTTTGGAAGATTATATTTATCACTAACTTCTTCCCAATTTAAAAGTCCACTTTTTTCATATTCTGTTAATATTTTTTCCAAAATATTTCCATTTACAAAATTTGGATGTTCATAACTGATAATTCCTGTTGGTTGTTCATTCAGATATAATAATGATATACACCCTAATTCAATTCTATTCTTGAATTTTTCTATTTCTGCAACCATTCCCTCACCAACATCTGGCCAGGCCGCTTGTTCAACATTTAAAACTGTCTCTAAATGAGACATTTGTGGTTTTATTATCTTTACATTTTTTTTATTTTTCATTTTTATATACCTCGCAATAAATTTTTTAAACATCTAAAATTAATAAAAAAAGTTAACAATCTAATTAGAAAGAGCGTCTAGTCCTAGTAATCCACATCAAATAATTTTTCATGTTTTTGTTATAATTGGAACTCATTTTAATATCTAACGTCTCATAAAAAACAATAATAGACAATTATGTTCTATTTAGAACATTTACGTTAAATTTATAAAGTTCCTTGACTTTCTTAACCATCATGAGTAAAACAACTGCAGAATTAACAATTGAATATATCAGAAATCATCCTAATATCAAAAGCTGTTTGAAGAAAGGATTGATTAATTATTCTTCTTTATCTAGATTAATTGCTAAAGACCTTAAGATTGAAAAGAAGACCTCAATGGAAGCAATATTAATTGCAGCGAGAAGATTCCAAGATAAGTTGAGCAAAGAGAAAGTTTATGAACAGAAAATTAAAGTTCTATTAAGAGACTCTGAGATAGAAATAAAAAATAAGATAGTCGTCTATATTATCAAGAAAAGTATTACCAAAGATTCATTCCAAAAAATTCAACAATTAGGATTATTTAATATTTTAGAAGGTTCATCTAGTTATACTATTATAACTCAAGAAAAGAACTCTGCACAATTAAATAAATATAAAAGTTTTATTATTAAGTCAACAAAAGATTTAGCATTAGTTAACATCAAAAGTGGTAAAGATATTGAGAATATTCCCGGAGTTGTTGCTTATTTAACTTCTTTATTCGCAGAGAATGGAGTAAATATTTTAGAATTCTTATCTTCTTGGACAGATACACTATTTGTTATTGAAAAGAAAGATGTGAATAAAGTAATGAGCTTTCTGGAATTTTAATTGTTCGTATACAACTATACTTCTATACTAAACAAATAATTAAATAGTAATAGATCATTTAAATTTTAAAATGGATAAACTACCTGCTGCTTTGGAAATATTGGCCGATTCTGAATGTAATCTTGGAATAAAAGTTATTGGAAACAGACAAAGCAATAACCTTTTAGAATTTAAAGTTGCCAGAGATTCTAATAAATATCTTGTTGGTCCGGCACATGATGACCAATTGGTTTCTTGTTTTTATCCTAATCCTAATACAAGACATTTAGATATGCGACATAAAATTCTTAAAACTTATTTTAGAACAGATGGGCAATTAGAATTAACCTTATTAAATACTGAGAATGAAGTTACTATCCCTCAAGAACCTGCTTTTGTTTTCTACAACACTACAGAAAACATGCCGGATGCAGATTACATTACAGTAAGCCATAAAGACTTTATTAACAAATGTCATCAAGCACAAAGATATAGAAGAAAAAAATAATAATCACTTCATCAACTTAACAATATAATCCTTAAACTTCAACTGCTCTTTAATCGAATTTTCTAACTCTAATCCAATAACTTTACTGAATATCTTCTTCGGTAGTTCTTTGAGAAAATTAAACTCTTTAACATTGTTGACGAAATGCAAATCTCTTTTCTTATTTCTACTATAGCCGTTTAAATGATTAGCCATAAACTTTGTATCTTTTAAATGGGTCATCATATAATCCCATTCTAATTTATGCATCTCTTTAGCACATTTGATGTGCGATAAATCAATACAAAATCCGCCCATTTTTCCAGGAAGTAATTTATTCTCAATCTTATTGTCATAATTCAATTCTAAAACAATATTTTTTCTGAACTTAGGAAATTT
>CAZQLW010000077.1:0-2817 GCA_964594395.1 uncultured Methanosarcinales archaeon
AACGCGAGATTACGCCGCTTTTCGCTCCCAGTTCGCGAAAGAACTGTTTGAACTCCCGACCTGTCGCTTTCTTTGAAAAAGCTTACTAGGCGACCGCTATAACCACTAAGCCACCGGGGCGGTATATCTTATTTTGAAGAAGTTATTTATATTAGTTTCGGTAGAAAAAGAGTTTTAATTGGTTCGATCTGTTTCACTTCTAAGATAATCTTCTAATTCTTTTTGTTGAAACTCAGAATGAATTAATTCTTTCCCATTTCGGCTTAATGTTATATATTCTCGAAATTCGTTTTGACCAGTTAACATATAACCACGATAACCATTGGAATTGCCTGCAATTTTTAAATTAATTACTTGTTCTCCAAATTTTATTTCTCTGTTAACTTCACAATGCGTTACAAAATGGTCTTGATGTTGTCCATCTCTAGAATATCTTGCAATTAGTTCTACTGATCCTTTTTTTGGAAATTTATATTCTATCTCTAAATTTTTCAGAGTTTCTTCAAGATGATCATAAACTTTTCCGATACAGGGTAAAAAATGAAGCATTTGTGCACAACCATAAAACTGATCATCATTTCGCATTTTATGTCTGTCTGCGAATCTTCTTACTTTCTTTTCTAAACCTTCTAAATTTCTAAAGTTGCTTTTTTCATTTTCGACAGTTCTCATATTTTTGCGATTATTGTTTTATTAATAAATATTTATATGTTTAAGAAGTAATTGAAAATAAGAGCCCCTGCCGGGGTTCGAACGTCGGTTAATAAGCCCTACGCAATTCTTTGTTATTTTTAGTATAGTACTGCGTCATGATATAAATAGCTTGTCCTTATTTTGGGTTTAAAAGAAACAATTATTCTGTAAGGGGAGTAACTCCCTCTTTTAGAACTAAGAAATATTTTCTTACTTTTTTACAACAGGCTTAATTTTATATCCACACTTTAAGCTATGCGGCCTAAGAATTTTAGAAACAGTATTACTGTAATTCCTCATTTTCTGATCAGCTTCTTCAACTGTAGATGCTGGAACATACAATTTCGTTTCCATATCTCTAGGACTAATCCCACAAATCGATGCTCCCGCTGATTGTTGAACAATCCCAGATTCATTAAAAGCTCTTCTTAATTGTTTATCTAAATTATCTTTTTGTTGAGCCAAATCTCTATTCATAGCAGGAAAACCAAAATTATAAGCAGCTATCGCCAATAAAGAATTTACCCCCCAATTTATTTCTGTAGAAGTTGGTAATCTTGGAATTTCATATCCTCTAAGGATAGACATCCCAAATGGCCTTCCTAATGAAGTAACTAAATCATAAGCAAAAAAAGTTTTACTTTCATCCCCATATATTTTATCACCAGGGACAGTTTTCCTTTCACCTTTTGCAACTAATAATTCTAAAGAATTAGGATTCCCTATTACAGAAAATCTCAGATCAGTTGTCATGCACGCACTAGTAGCCATAACATAAATGACTTACTTCTTCTTTATAAGCTTTTACTTGATTTTTACAATTCTTCTTATTATTCATAACCAACTTGTGGTGATAAAATGATACTTTAACCATAAGAAAAAAGGGGTTCTCTTTGGACTCAAAAGTATATATAGGATTCTTTGAAATTAGATTTCTTATGTTGGGTGACTACAAAAAACAATCAATGGTAGACAAAAATAACAAAACATTTAAATATGTAGTCACCTATTAAACGAACATGCATATTGAAAAAAGAGAAACAAAGGGGAAAACTAAGTATTTCTTAGCGCATTCTTACAGGGAAGGAAAGAAGGTTCATAAATTTAGAAAGTATTTAGGACAAGACCTTAATAAAGAAAAACTAAAAGAGAGAGAAAAGATAGCAGAAAAACTTATCTTAGAAGAGATTCATAAGTACAATATTATTAAAGATCCTCTTCAAATTGAGCTTTCTACAGAAGAGATCAACAAAATTAAAAAATTAGAAGCTAAGATTCCATTAAAAATAAAACATCTTTCTGAAAAAAAGTGGCTTTACTTCTCAGAATTATTTACTTACAATACAAATGCAATTGAAGGAAGCAAATTAAATAAAAAAGAAGTAGTTGATATTTTAGAGGAGGATAAATGGCCAGATAAATCTAAAGAGGATATTGCTGAAGCTTATGGTGTTAATGAAGCGATAAGATTTGTTAGAAAGACAAAGGAGCATCTATCTGTAAAGTTAATTAAAGAAATACATAAAATCGTTTTTAAAAATTCTAAGAGTTTTGCTGGCAAATTTAGAAAGAAAGGAGAAGAAGTTGTAGTTATGGGTTCTGGTGGAAAAATTGTTCACGAAGGTGCTCCACAAGCAAGAATCAATCATTTGCTGAAAGAATTAGTTAATTGGTACAACAAGAATAAGAACAAATACCCCGGCTTAGTTTTAGCAGCTGTAGTTCATAATCAATTTGAAAACATTCATCCGTTTGCTGATGGGAATGGTCGAGTGGGAAGAATTCTTCTGAACAATATTTTGATAAAACATAATTTGCCACCAATGAATATTGATTTTAAGAATAGGATGGAATATTATCGTTCTTTACAAGAATATGAGAAAAATCAAGATCTAAAACCTACTTTAGAATTGTTTATGAAAGAGTATAATTCTCTGAAGAAACAATTGGGTGACTACAAAAAGAAGTAATTGTAGACAAAGTTAAATATTCTCTTTGTTATGTAGTCACCTAAAGAAAAATCCCCGGGCTTTGCACCCGAGGTTCTAAGCCCCTGCCGAGACTTTCAGAGTTTTTCGCAGGGGGCTAAACGAGCAACGCGAGATTACGCCGCTTTTCGCTCCC
>CAZQLW010000078.1:0-2815 GCA_964594395.1 uncultured Methanosarcinales archaeon
GAGATTAATGGAGTTTTGAAAAGTTGTAATTGTTTCTTTAGCTCTTTTGCATCCTGCCTTTCATACTTCTCCCAAATTTTATAATTGGATTTATCTAATTTGAAAACTTTAAATCCTAAATCAAGATTATTTTTCTTGATTAATTTACCTTTGTTTTCTTTTTCTAATTTCTTGATTGCTCTTCTAATTCTTTCTTTTGAAATACTTGAAATTGTTTTATAACCTTCCCGAAAAGCTTCAGATTTTTCATTAGTCTTCTCTGGCAATTGAACACAAATAAAATTTCTTATAATTCCATCGCTATTATTTTCATTCAAGACTGCATGAGCAGTTGTTCCAGAACCTGCAAAAAAATCAAGAATAATATCTCCTTCATCAATACTAAGCATATTAATCATTTTTGAAATTAAGAAAGTAGGTTTAGGGAAATCAAATACTTCTGAGTTTCCAAATAAAGATTTTATTTCGTTTCTTCCATTTTGGTAATTCACTTCTTTTTCATCCCAAATTGATCTAGGTTTTTTTGTTGCAATTTTGCCTTCACTTTTTAGGTAATCTTTTCTAAAAATATCCCAAAAATCAGTTTCCCCATTTCTATTAACCCTTTTGCCAACTAGTAAATTTTTATCTTTCTCAAATTTTCCCTTACCCCATGTCCATCTACTTTCTTCCCCAGATGGTCTAAGTGGCAAGGCTTCCTTGGTATATGTTTTATCTTTTTTAAGAGACACGTCTCCAGTTTTAGGATTAATGTATATCGGATAGAACATGTCCGGTCTATCTCTTCTTCTCCAAGCACCTCCTCTCTGTCGCAAACCCAAAAAACGATATTTTCCTTCTGAGTCTTCTTGATTGTATGAAAATAAATCATCATCTTTTTTCTCATATCCTTCTATATCAAAACAATCATTCTCTTTTGCGTAACATAAGACATATTCATGTTCATTTGCTATTAATTTACTTGCTTGAGATCCTCTGGGATTGCTTCTAACAGTAAAACTACCAACAAAATTTTCTTCTCCAAAAACTTCATCCATAACTTTTCTTAAATTAGTTACTTCATTATCATCTATTGAAACAAAAATAACTCCATCTTCTCTTAACAAATTACGAGCAACAAATAAACGAGGATAAATCATTGAAATCCAATCAGAATGAAAACGACCATTTGTTTCAGGATTTGTTGTTAATTTAACTCCATCTCCGTTTGATTGTCCTGTTTGCTCTAAATATGATTGAATATTATTTTTGAAATTATCTTTATACACAAAATCCTTTCCAGTATTATATGGCGGATCAATATAAATCATCTTTATCTTATTGAAATATGCTTTTTGCAATAATTTTAAAACTTCAAGATTATCTCCTTCAATAAATAAATTCTCTGTTTTGTCAAAATTCACAGATTCTTTTTCAGCAGGTTTTAATGTCCCTTTTGCTGTTGTTTGAATATTTTTGAAAGTTTCTTTTCTTCCAGCCCAATTAAAAGAATATTTTTCATCCTTGCCATCAATATCTTTTCCTAATGTTCTCTGTAACTTTTCAAAATCAATTTTTCCTTCTGTAAAAACTTCAGGAATTACTTTCTTTAATTCAGCGATTTTTTCTTCTGAAATATTTAGTGATTCTTTTGAAACTTTTTTTGTCATTGTGATTTCGCCCCCTCTTTATCTATTTGTTCTTCCATCATTATTTCTACTTGACGAGAGACTAATAAACCTTTTTTCTTGCACAGCTCTCTATATTTGTCATAAAGCTCAGAATTTACTCTTAATGTGATATTTTTTGATTCCATTTTTACCCCTATTTATTTTTCTCATAACTTTGTTTTATTAGTGATAGTAAAACAGGCAATTCTTCAGAATTAGAAAATGAAACTTCATAATCTCCATTTCCCCAATGACCTACATTTGAAACATCTCTTGTGATTGAATCAATATCTTTAAGCTGTCCTTTAGATAAATTAAGCCAAAATTTTATTTTACTTTTCTGTGGCAAAATATCTACAAAATTTCTATCTGCTTTGAACGCAATGTATTTCTTTTTTGGAATTACTTCAATATTTTCATCAATAGATAAAATCTGACTCTTCAATTCATCATATAAAGATTTAATCTCTTCTGAACAATGACTCAAATGATCTTCTTCAGTATAAACCTTTACTTCACTGCTTACTTTTTCAACAACATCGCTTTTCTTGCTAATCTTATTAATAGATTCAGAGTTTTCATGCGATCTTAATCTTGTATATTGGATTAAATCATTTTCATATCTTGATATTTCCCATAACTCAATAGGTAAATCCTTAAAATTAATCGCTTGTTGTTGATATTTTGAAAAAGCAGGAGAAACAAATAAAACCCTTGATTGCGACCAATCAACATTTTCTCTTTTCAAATTTCTGTCACAATTCTCATTATACTCTAAAATAAAATCTGCTTTATTGTTAAGCATTAAAGAAAGATAAGCATAACCTTGATCTATAACACTAAAATTCTTATCTCGCTTATATTCAATAATCACAAAACTATTATTTTCATTATCATAAGCAAGAGTATCTATTCTTAATCCATTCAAAGAAAATTCTGATTTAACTATCTGTAATCCAAAAATATCGCTTAAATTCTTCTCTGTCAAATCCTGAATCTCTTTCTCTAACTTAAAAGATAATTGTTTAATTCTACTAAGATTATTTGATGAATTTTTGAATATTGCCATAGTATAATACAAATATACTCAAATGTTTATAAATGTATCGCCAAATCGTTTTCTCGCCCTAAATGTTCTTTTAGAAAAAGAACCAAAATAAAAGCCC
>CAZQLW010000079.1:0-2744 GCA_964594395.1 uncultured Methanosarcinales archaeon
TTCGTCCGGGTCAACATTTTTCTCGGACATTTACACCGCAAGTAAACAACAAAAACAACTTGATTCTTATTTACGAGGAGAAATTGATGATTGTAAATTGAAAAAAAGTATTAGAAATAATAAAACAGGAAAATATTCTTGGCAAGGATTATCATTCATTTTAGAATATGCTCAAGAAAGAAAAATCCCCGTTTACGGAATTGATGTCAATAAAGATCTTTGGGAAAGAGATCAATTTTGGGCTAAAAAACATCAAGAGGTGTTGGAGAAACATCCCAATTCAAGACTCTTTACATTAGCTGGAGAGTTACATTTAGCAAAAGATCATTTACCCAACGAGATTGAAAAAAATTGTTCTGGAATGAAAAGTACAACAATTTATCAAGGTTTAACTGAAGTGTTTTGGGAAATGTTAGAACAAGGAATTGATGCTCATTCAGAAGCAGTGGAAATTAATAACGATACGTTCTGTTTAAACAATTGTGCGCCATTATTAAAAGCGTTAGTTTACGAAAGGAATGTTGATTTAGACGAATTTTCTGGAACAGAAATTGATCGAATTTACAAATTAATGTTAAGTGAAATAATCAAAGAATCTTTAGGTTTTAATGGGAATGGTCAAGATTTAAATTCGGTTAACATTATTGATTTAGAGTACATTGCTCACAGTAATTTAGAGGAGGAAGAAGCATTACAAGTATATGAACAATTATTTTCTAGAAATTGATTTTGGAATAAATAAGAAAGAAAAAGAAAAGAAAAAAACAAAAAAAGCAATTACTTCTTGCCCCAACCCTCGAACGATTTCAAGATTTCTAAAGGAACAGCGAAAACAATCGTATTACTTTGATCTGAGGACATATCATTAATACTTTGCAGAGTTCTCAGATGTAAAGCACCAGGCGCTTTAGCTAACGTTGTAGCCGCTTTAGACATATTGTTAGCAGCCATAACTTCTCCTTCTGCTTTAATGATAACTGCTCTTTTTTCTCGTTCGGATTCAGCTTCTTTAGCCATCGTTCTCTTCATGTTATCTGGAAGCTCAACATGTTTCAAATCAACTGAATCAACTTTAATACCCCACGGGTCTGTAGCTTTATCAACAATCATTTTAATTTTCTTTGAAATTTCATCTCTTTCTCTTAGAAGTTCATCTAAAGTAACTTCTCCCACAATATCACGCATTGTAGTTTGTGAAAGCTGAGATGTTGCATAGAAATAGTTTTCTACCCCAATAATCGCTTTTTCTGCTTCAGCAACTTTGAAGTATAAAACTGCGTTAACTCTTACAGAAACATTATCTTTAGTAATACAATCTTGATCTGGAACGTCAACAGCTTTAACTCTTAAATCAACTCTTTCCCAACTCTGGATGACAGGAATTACCATTCTCAAACCGGGTTTCATCATCCCTGTATATTTTCCTAACGTAAATCTTACTCCGCGTTCATATTCTTTAACAACTTTCAAACTTGCTAGAACAATTAAGACTATTGCAATAACAATCGGATTTAATAACCCGAATACTAACATATTCACCATATTTTCCACCCCCAATGGATTGATTATGATTAATTATAATCACTTATTTTATGTTAAAAAGAGAAGTATATAAAATTTGTTAAATTAATAAATTTATTTTTTAACTTTCTTTTTTCTGATAACTTTCTTAATTTTTTTAATTTCTTTCTGGTGTTTTTTAATATCCGTTGTATGTTTTTCTGCTTTCTCTTTGCTGATTTTTACTTTCTGTTCTTTTTGTTTAACTCTTTTTTCTTTCTTTTTTAGTTGTTTAGTTTCTTTTTTTACTCCATGCAAATGTTTTTCTCTTTCAAATTTTTGGTTTTTAAGATGAGCTTCCCATCTATGATGGAATAACTTGATCAGGAAAGGAGTAATTAAAGTTGTAATTATTGAAAGAACAATGATTGAAGTTAATAAGATTTCATCAAAAAGATTAAATTGAACAGCCACTAAAGCCACTACCAAAGTAGTTGATAATTGTGGAATAGTAGTAGCAGCAATAATTAAACTTTCATATTTAGGATGTCCTGCAATCAAACTGCCAAAAAAACCGCTGATGAATTTTGAAAAGATTAAACCTAAAACAATTGTAGAGGTAATGATTAGACTTTCAGTGGATAATAAAATTAAAAGATTTGTTTTCATTCCAATAACTAAAAAGAAAATGGGGATGAAAATACCATAGCTAATGGTGTAAATTTTTTCATAGACTAATCTGTGTTTGATTGCTTCTGAAAGAAACAAGCCCACAAAAAAACCAGCGATAATAGCGTGTATGCCTAACAGTTCAAAGAGAAGTGCGGTAATGATTAAAACAACAATAATAAACCTTAATTCGCCTTCAAAAATATCTTCTTTTTGAGTTATTTTCCTTTGTTTAATAAAAAATTTCTGCATCTTGGGAAGTAAAAAGAATAGGGTAAATAAAGAAACGATGATAATGGAAATGTACAAAGGTAAAGAAAGAGATGATACAGGGGTCACATATTGCAATAAGAAAGCCAACATTAATAATGAAGCAATATCTTGAAAAACCGTAGAAGCAATAATTATTTTTCCCAAATCTGTTTCAGCTAGTTTAGTTTCTTTTAATGAAGGAACAACAATTGCAATAGAAGAGGAAACAAAAATTGCCCCTAAAATTAAAGAGGTTACTAGGTCATAACCAAAATAATAAGCAATGTAATAACCAACTACAAAAGGAATTATTCCGTTGAACA
>CAZQLW010000080.1:0-2533 GCA_964594395.1 uncultured Methanosarcinales archaeon
TCTTTAATTTGGTTCCCAGAACTTTTCTTTCTTTCTGTAAAATTGCCATATCATTCTTTAAATCTACTGCCTGAGTTTGATACAATTTTAGCATGTTAGAATTTTCTTCATTACTTCCATCCTGTTCAACTAGATTAAGATATTGCTTAATATTAGCTTCATTGTTTGCATAATCTTTTTGGATAGACCTCATTGAAGAATCAATTCTTTGTATTGCATGTGAAGTTCCTCTACAGATAGATTTATATCCTAAATTCTGTGATTCTAAACCTTTACTGGACATATCAACACTTTTATCATTATCATCTTCTTTGTTAAGTTTTGCTTTATATTCAGCAACAGTCTTATCTAATGATAATTTTCTTTTCATCAGTTTATTTTTATGCTTAACAGCAATGTTACGATAAAGGTTCATACCTAATGTTTTATTAGCAGCATTGTAAACAAACTCTTTGAAAGGACTAATTGTTTCAAATGCTTTAGCAACATCTCGATCCATATTATCAAGTTCTTGTTCTAAAGTCCAATCATTGTACCCTTGATTCATCTTTTTTTCATCTTCTTCAATCTGTTTACTTGCATTCTTAATATCTTCAATTTCTCTTTTACGTTGTGCTTCACGTAAAGCAAAAGCGCTACTATCACTTTCAACATTATCCACTTCATCACTAAACGTCATTTCGTTAACGTTTTCAAATTGTTCTTCAAATCCATCAGATGGCGCGCCACCGTTACCACCACCATTACTTCCATCTTCTTCAAACAGGCCTTCTAAGCCTTCATCTTTATATTCTGTCATTTTATTTTCCTCCGAGTTTATTTCGAGGAGGGACTAGAAACATTTTTTTGTTTCTAATTTTCCTCCGAGTTTATTTTTTATTTTTATATTCATTTAATTTTTTAAAATACAAATCATTCTCTAAATTAATTTCTAATCCTTCTTGAAAATCTTTTAAATTAGAAAAACCATTTATTTTTAAATTCCGAAAATAAGATATGTCGTTCTCTAGTTTAATCAAACATTTATATCCTTTCTCTATGTTCTTTTCATAATTTTCACGAGCTAATTTAATCATACTATGAGTTCTATGAGATTCTTTAAATTTTACTAGCAAATTTTTTTTCTCTCTTTCTAATACATTCAAATTATTTTTTAATTCTACCATCTCATTATTTACTAATTTGGCATACTCGGAATTTAATTCTGCTGACTTGTTATTATAAAGATCTAGCTGTATGTTTTTTATTTTCATCACAGAATCTATTCTTTTAATTGCATAAGACATTCCTTTGCATATTGTTAAATGATAATTCTCCTGAGCAATTAATCCCTTCTCGTTAATACTAACATTGTCATCATCACAACTGTTGCCAAGTACTGCTTTATATTCTCCAATTACTACCTCTAAACGATCTTTTTCTTTCATTAAATGATTTTTATATTTAACAATTTCATTACGATAAAGATTTATCCCAGTAGTTTTTAAGACAGCATTGTAAACTATATGTTTCAATGGACCTATTTTGATTGGTTTGATAACTTCTGGAGTTTCCATTTTTTCTAACTTATTTTCCAAACCATTTTCTACATCTGTTGTTATTATTTTTTCAATTTCATTCAGTTTCTCCATAGAATTATACGGACAGGAAGAATCATCATTGTTATTTGTAGGAATATTTTCTGTAAAGTATTCCATAAGTTCTTGGATTGACTTATCATTTTCAATTTTAATAACTATTTCCTTATCCAGTTCAACAAGATCTTTTTTTCCGATTATTTTATCTAGATCTTTAGGTTTCATTTCTTATCCTCCACACGACAATATGAATCAACCACTTCACTCAAGCCGTTAAACATTTGAACTTGATTAGCGGGTAAAGTTTTAATTTGGTAATCTTGTGCAACTTTTTTAACAAAATTCTCTTTATTTGGCTCTTCCAGCTGATCATACAACATTACTAAAACACTTTTTTTAACTTGATCTTCAGCAGTAACTATTTTTTTGATACTTTGGTTAAGAAGTTCTTCTGGACTTAACGAAGATTCAAGAATTTCTCTTAAAGCCAATTTATCTTTTAATTGTAAATCACCAACTAAACTATAAAGTTGATCATCATTCATTTTTGCTAAATATTGTGTAAAAAGATTACTAGCTTCTTTTACAACTTCTTCATTTCCACGATACTTGTTAAGTAAACTAACTGTACTTTCAATATTGTCAATGAACCCTTCGTTACCTTCATCGGTTAAACCTCGTTCAGTAACTGTATTAACAATTTCATATAAATTTGAGGAATTATTATCGGATGCAATCTCATTTGCAATGGCAGTAGTTTTTGAACGATACTGTATATCAGATTTAATTCCATAAACATCGCCATCATATGCTAAATAACCAATTCCTCCAATTCCAGCAACAAAAGTAGCAGTTATAACTGCATATTTACCAACTTTTTTCAAAGTAGGAAATTTTCTTTTTTTTCTTGATGAATTAATTGGTTTTGGTTTTTTAGACCGAGTTAGTTCTTCTTC
>CAZQLW010000081.1:0-2517 GCA_964594395.1 uncultured Methanosarcinales archaeon
AAAATATAAATCCACCAGCCATTCAAGAAAACAAAATGATAAAAATTGGAATTATTGGCGGTTCTGGATTAGATAATCCAAATATTTTGCAGGAAGCAAAAGATATTGATGTAGAGACTAAATGGGGAAAACCTAGTTCTCCATTAAAAGTGGGTAAAATTTCTGGAGCAGATGTTGTTCTTCTTGCTCGTCATGGACGAGAACATACAATTCCACCAACACAAGTTAATAATCAGGCAAACATTCAAGCTTTGAAAGATATTGGTTGCACTCATATCATTGCAACAACCGCTTGTGGTTCGTTAAAAAAAGAAATTGGTAGAGGAGATTTTGTAGTTCTAGATCAGTTTATTGATTTCACTCGTTTACGAAAATTAAGTTTTCATGATGCGTTTGAACCGGGAAAAATATCACACACTCCAATGGCAGAACCGTTCCATAAAGAGTTAAGAAACGTTTTGTATGGTACTGCTAAAGAGTTAGATTTAAAATGTCATCCAAAAGGCAAGGTAGTTACAATTGAAGGTCCTCGTTTCTCAACCAAAGCAGAATCAAAAATGTTTGCTTCCTGGGGAGCAGATGTAATTAATATGTCGATTGCACCGGAATGTAGTTTAGCAAATGAAATTGGTCTACCTTATGCAGCAGTTGCGATGGCCACTGATTACGATTGTTTATTTGACGATGTTCCTCCGGTAACTTGGGAAGAAGTTTTGAAAGTGTTTAAAGAAAATGTAGGGAAAGTTACTAATCTGTTAACTAACGTTGTACAAAAAATTAATTCTTGTAATCCATCCTGTTGCTGTCATCAAGATTGCGATAAAGATGAAGAAGAAAATGAGGAAGAAACGTTCGATTTAAAATCAACAATAAGAACAATTCCTAATTGGCCAAAACAAGGAATCATGTTTAGAGATATTACAACATTAATTGAGAACCCTAAAGCGTTTGCTTATTGTATTGAAAAGTTTAAAGAAAAGTATTCCGGAACAGGGATAAATAAAATTGCAGGCATTGAAGCAAGAGGATTTATTTTTGGTGCTGCTCTTGCTAAAGATTTAGGATTGCCGTTTGTCTTGATCCGTAAGAAAGGCAAATTACCCGGAGAAGTTGTTGCCCAAGAATATGCTCTTGAATATGGTGCAGACAAAATTGAAATGCATACTAGCTCAATATCTGCAAGGGATAATGTTTTATTGATTGACGATTTACTTGCTACTGGTGGAACAATGGCTGCTGCTTGTGAATTAGTTGAGAAAGTTGGCGGGAAAGTTTTTGAAACTGCTTTTGTGATTGATCTTCCCGATTTGAAAGGTGCAGAGAAACTTACTAATTATAATATTTTTAAATTGGTTGATTTCGAAGGAGAATGAAGATAAGTTAACGTTTCATTTTCTTTTCAAACAATTTTAACCTTATCTTTATTGTTCTTTCTTTCTCTTTTTCAACTTCTCTCATGATAACTTTTTTTTCTTTTAAGAGATGTATTTTTCTTTCTTCTTTTTTCTGTTTTTTTCTTTGTTGTCTTTTTATTTCCGCTAATTTTTCGTGGGTACGTCTTTCTTCTTCATTCAAAGCATGTTTCTTTTCAGCTAAAACCGCTTTCATTTCTTCAACTTGATCTTTTACTTTTTCTTCTTCCTTTTTCCTCTTTTCAAACAGTTTAATTTTTTCTTTAACAATAACTTTTTTTATTTTTTCTTCTTGTTTTCTAATCCTTTTTTCTTCTCGATATTTTTTCTTAAGTTCCTTTTTCCTTCTTTTCCTAGCAATCTTATTCGCTTTAGCTCTTCGAATAGCTTCTTTCTCTTGAGCGGTTTTAAACATTCCAAAATTATCATGGAAGAACTTACGCCGTTTACGTCTAGATTCACGTTTTCTTCGCTGGACTGCTTCAACCAAACGTCTTTTTTCAGTAAGAATATCTCTCTTTTCTTTTAACTTTTTAGCTCGAGCAGCACGTTTTATTCTTAACTGTTCAGCTTTTTTATGTCTCTTCTCAGCATTCTTTCGAGCAATTTTATTCGCTTTAGCTTTTCGAATATCTGCCTTCTCTTTATCAGTTTTAAACATACCAAAATGATCATGGAAGAATTTACGTCTCTTTCTTCTAATTTCTCGCTTTCTTCGTAGGATTTCTTCATGAATCCTTTTCTTCTCAGCAAGATGTTCTCTCTTTTCTCTGGACTTCTTAGCTTGAGCATTTCTTTTCTTCTTTAGTTTATTAGCTTTTTTCAGTCTAATCTCACTTCTTTTCCGAGCAATTTTATTCGCTTTAGCTCTCTGAATAGCTTCTTTCTCTTTATCAGTTTTAAACATTCCAAAGTAGTCGTGGAAAAATTTACGACGTTTTCTACGCGATTCTAATTTCATTCGATGTTGTTCTTCAATTAAAAGTCTCTTCTCAGCAAGAAGATTCCTCTTATCTTTTAACTTCTTAGCATGAGCAGCACGCTTTCTCTTTAATCGCTCAGATTTTTTACTTCTCTTCTCAGCATTCTTTCGAGCAATTTTATT